>JAQUKI010000016.1 GCA_028719225.1 Fidelibacterota bacterium
TTTTTTCTTGTTTACGATTCCGGCGATGTTCATCAGCGAACCGTTCGGGTTCGATTCTTCCGTAACTTCACCAATGGCATTGCAATACTGAAAGACGATCCGGTCTTCATCCTGTAATTCTTTCAGCGTCGATGCGTCGGCGAAATAATTTCCGCTGTAATGAGCGATCGGCATCTTTAAAACTTGTCCTTCGCGATATAATCCGCAAAACCGGTTGTTCGTCGTCCTGGTTTTCAGATAGACGTTCTGACATCGAAAACGCATATGATCATTGGCGATCAGCGCACCCGGTAAAAGTCCCGCTTCGACTAAAATCTGGAAGCCGTTGCAAATTCCGATCAGGAATCCGCCGTGTTCGGCGAACTGGACGATTTCCTGCATGACCGGAGAAAATCGCGCTACGGCTCCGGCGCGCAAATAATCGCCGTACGAAAATCCGCCCGGCAGAACGATTACGTCAAACATGCGAAGCGACCGGTCTTTATGCCAGATATAATCGACGTTCGCATCCAAGACTTTTTTCAAAACATGATAAGCGTCATGATCGCAATTCGATCCGGGAAATACAACGACTCCGAATTTCATCCGGAAACCTCCGTCATTTCAAAGGTGTATTTCTGGATGACCGGATTCGACAGCAGTTTATCGCAAGCTTCGCGGGCGACCGATTCGGCCTGATCGCGAGTCATTTTTTCCTTAAAGGTCAGTTGAAAATATTTACCGGTTTCGACATTTTTAAAATCGGTATAACCGAGCGAGGTCAGCGCCTGATGAATGGTTTTGGCTTCCGGGTCGAGAATGCCCGGCTTGTATGTGACGACGACTTTTGCCTTCCACATAATTTATCTGTCCTTTCTTCGGAGCGAAAAATGCACCCGCGGCTCTTCATATCCAACGAGCCACATTAAAATGTGCGTCACAATGAACATAAACATAATCGGGAAAATTACATATCCCTGAAAAATCAGCGCCGCCAGTACCAATAAAATAATCGACGCCGATCGGATAGAAATAAACAGTCCTTGTTTGAAGGAAATCGTTATCTTCGCACTGAAACGGATGGTACTCACCATCAGAAACGAAAGTACGATAACCATCGGTAGGGCGATCTTGGAATCGCCGTAATTCCCGAACAGAACATAATTGAACCACACGAAAGAACCAATCGTCAGCGCGCTCGCCGGGACCGGCAGACCTGAATACCATGGCTTTTTAATGTACGTCGCATGAAGGTTAAACCGCGCCAGCCGCAATCCACCAAATAAAAGCGGAAAGAAACTGATGATCGCGCCGATGAACCCGAGATCGGCGACATAAAGGTCGTGCACTAAAAGTGCCGGAGCGGCACAGAATGAAATGATGTCGGCGAGCGAATCGAACTCGATGCCGAAATCCGACGACTGTTGGAGCAGGCGGGCGACTTTTCCATCGAGTCCATCGAAAATGGACGCGAGGATAATCAGTGTGACCGCCGTGATGTAATGTCCCTGAAAGATCTGAAGAATGGCTAAAAATCCCGAAAACATATTAAAAATTGTAAAAATGCTCGGGATAGATTTTCTAAATCTCATAAAATTTCTCCAATGATAGTTTCGCCGCTTGTGACTTTTTCGCCGGATTTAACGCAGATGCGGACGGTCGGCGGAACGAAAACTTCCACGCGCGATCCGAATTGAATCATGCCGAAACGTTCGCCGCGTTTCAACTCATCACCGACGACGACATAGGAAATGATGCGTCTGGCAACGATTCCGGCGATTTGGACGACCTTGATCTTCAACCGTTCGTTCTCAATCGAAATGGCGTTTTGTTCGTTTTCCAATGAAGTTTCCGGCCTGAAGGCAGATAAAAATTTCCCGTGAATATATTCGACGTTTTTCACGACGCCGCTGATTGGAACTCGGTTGACGTGAACGCTGACAACCGACATAAAAATAGCGATGCGCGTGCATTTACCGACAAACGCGTCCTCGATCTCTTTAATCGAAATGACCTTCCCGTCCGCCGGGCAAACAATCGCATTCGGATTATCCGGGATCAGCCGGTTCGGATCTCTGAAAAACCAAAGTGAAAACAGGAAAAAACCGAAAGCGCAACAGAACAAAATCCAGAGGACGCCCCAGCCCGGTCGCAAAGAGAACACGAGCAACAAAAAGCAGATAAAAAATGTCGGAACGAGTATTTTCGCGCCTTCTTTTCTAATCATTTTTTCTCTCCGACAATCCGTCTCCGCATTTCTTCGTAAGTGGATTCGACATCGCCAAGGTCCTGACGAAACCGGTCTTTATCGAGTTTTCTGTTTGTTCCCTTCTCCCACAACCGGCAGGTATCCGGCGAAATTTCATCCGCAAGTAAAATTCGATCCTGATAACGCCCGAATTCCAGTTTAAAATCGACCAAATTTACACCGATCGAGTCAAAAAACACCTTTAAAATTTCGTTGATTTTCAGCGCGATTTGCTTCATGCCGGATAGTTCGTCCGCCTTCGCGATTTCGAGCGCGAGAATATGATCGTCGTTCATCAGCGGATCGTTGAGCGCATCGTTTTTGAAATAGCATTCGACGATCGGCGACTTGAAAACGAGCCCTTCCTTCACGCCGTACCGTTTGCAGAGACTGCCCGTTGAAATATTCCGGACGACGAGTTCGACCGGAACGATCCGGACTTTTTTGACCAGCATGTCATCATCGGAAATCTTCCGGATGAAATGCGTCGGGATGCCGTTCTTCTCGAGCAACTCGAACAACATCGAACTGATCGCTGTGTTCGCGACGCCTTTTCCGACAATTTTCCCTTTCTTGATGCCGTTGAATGCGGTTGCGTCGTCTTTGAAATGTTGAATGACGAGAGTCGGATCGTCCGTCTCATAAATAATCTTGGCTTTGCCTTCGTAAAGCGCTTTACCTTTTTGCATATGATTCCTTAGGTTCAAGTCGTTGAAAAATTCCTTCGATCTGCGACAAGACTTTTTTCAGATCGAACAATTCGTCTAATTCTGCGGCGGTCAAGTGCCCGCTTATCGTCGCATCTTCTCCAAGTTTTTGTCTAAAATCGCCGCCGTTTTGCCAGACTTCCATCGCGATCTTTTGAACCGAGGCATAGGCATCTTCCCGGCTCATTCCTTTATTCACAAGCGCGAGCAGGACTTCCTGCGAAAAGATCACGCCACCTGTTTGATCGAGATTGCGTTTCATGTTTTCCGGATTGACGACCAGCGAATCGAGCACGCGGGCGGTTTCGGCGAGAATGAAATCGGCGACGATGCAGGCGTCGGGAAGGATCACACGTTCGGCGGATGAATGCGAAATGTCGCGTTCGTGCCAGAGCGGAACGTTTTCCATCGCCGTCAACGAATATCCGCGTAAGAGGCGCGCCATGCCGCAAATCCGCTCGGACAGAATCGGATTCCTTTTGTGCGGCATCGCCGACGAACCTTTCTGCCCTTTTGAAAAAAATTCTCCCGCTTCCGCAACTTCCGTCCGCTGTAAATGCCGGATTTCTGTGGCGATCTTTTCGAGGCTTGCGCCGATCAGCGCCAGTGTTGTCACGAAAAAAGCATGACGATCGCGCTGAACGATCTGGTTGCTTACCGGCGCCGGCTGAAGTCCGAGGTTTCTGCAAACCATTTGTTCGACTTCCGGCTCCAGATGCTGATAAGTGCCGACGACTCCTGAAATTTTACCGACTTTCACGTCGGTCAACGCCAGTTCGAATCGCCGCAGATGCCGCAACATTTCCTGTTTCCAGATCAGGAACTTGAGACCGAACGTGATTGGTTCGGCGTGAATGCCGTGTGTTCTTCCGATCATTGGCGTCAGTTTATAGTGGTGAGCCTGGCGTCCGAGAACGTCGATCAGTTTTTTCAGATCGGCGAGAATCAAGTCGCCGGATTCGCTCAGTTGAATGGCCAGCGCCGTATCGAGCAGATCTGAAGAGGTCATTCCCTGATGAATGAATCTTGCCGACTCGCCGACATTTTCCGAAATGTTGGTTAGAAAAGCGATCACATCGTGCCGGACGGTCGCCTCGATCTCTTCGATGCGGGCAATGTCGAACTTCACGCGGGATTCGATTTCTACGAATGCCGATCCCGGAATGACGCCGCGTTCCTTTTGAACGCGACAAACTTCGAGTTCGACTTTCCACCATGTCTCGAACTTATGTTGTTCCGACCAGATTTTCCCCATTTCAGCGCGCGTGTATCGTCCGATCATCGTTTACTCCAGCACCAAATCCGCTTCCTGTTCCTGTTTTCCGCGTAGGAATTTGATATGAATTTTATCACCGACCTTGAGGTAATTCTCCTGAATTTCGGCGATGATGTCCGTATCCTGCGCGATTTTTCGCTTGTTGACATGTGTGATGACGTCACCGACCTTGATCCCGGCGCGATACGCCGAGCTGCCGCGTTCCACCTGCGTGACAATGACGCCCGAATTAGACGTCAATTTGAGATAACCGGCGAGAAACTTGTCGATATTCTGGACGGAAAGTCCCGTCTTGAAACTGCGGTTGATGTTGCCGCTTTTTTTCATCTCGGCGACGATTGTCTTGATGCGGTTCACCGGAATGGCAAACCCGATCCCGATCGATCCTTCGCTGTAATTGCTACCGGTAAAAATGAATGTGTTGATCCCGATGACTTCACCGGCTGCGTTGACAAGCGGCCCGCCACTGTTGCCCGTGTTGATCGAAGCGTCGGTCTGGATCATATCCTGATAAACTTTTCCGGTTTGCTGACGCCCGAAATCCAGTTTGGTCCCGGAAACGATACCGACGGTTGCCGTCGGTTTATAATTCACGTTAAAAAGTCCGAACGGATTTCCGAGCGCGATCACCCATTCGCCGATGATGACTTCGTCCGACGAGCCCATCTTCGCGAAGGCAAACTGAGCGCCTTCGATCTGAAGCAGAGCCAGATCGGAAACCTGATCGATACCGATGATTTTCGCTTTGTATTCTTTCCCGCCCATGAGCGTTACGACGACTTCCTCGGCGTTTTCGACGACATGCGCATTGGTCACGACAAACCCGTCCGCACTGATCACAAAACCGGATCCAACGCTTTTCACTCGCTCCCGATGAATCTGTTCGGGAAACATCAGGTTCCAGAATGGGTCGTTGAAAAACGGGTTCGACGCATATTCCTGAACGGCCGTCACATTAATTCCGGCAACTGCAGGGCTGACATTTTCAATAGCCCGGGTGATGGCATTCTGCCGTGACGCGGTGACATCATTCTGAACAGACGGTTTTTGGTTGGCGGCGAATGTCACAACACTCAGTAAAACAACGATGAAAACGACCAGTCTGATTTTTTTCACTTTTCGACCTTTTTCCAATCTTCAAGAAACGTTGAAATTCCTTTATCCGTCAGCGGATGTTTGGACATTTTCTCCATGACGGCAAACGGGATCGTGCAAATATCGGCACCGATCAGAGCCGCATCCACGATGTGCAGCGGATTGCGGATGCTCGCAACGATGATCTCCGTCGTGAATCCGTAGTTATCGAAAATCGTGGCGATCTGCTGGATCAATTCCATACCGACCTGATGAATATCGTCCAGTCTGCCGACGAACGGACTGACGTATGTCGTCCCGGCTTTGGCCGCGAGAAGTGCCTGAAGCGGCGAAAAAACCAACGTCGTATTGGTGCGAATCCCGGCGGCGGTCAGTTCCTTGATCGCCTTGAGCCCGTCGAGCGTCATCGGGATTTTGATCACGATATTTTCGGCGATCGGCGCAAGTTCTTTGGCTTCGCGCACCATGCCTGCCGCATCGAGAGCAACGACTTCGGCGCTGACCGGTCCGTCAACCACGTCGCAGATCGATTTCAATAACTCACGGTAATTTCCTTTTTCCTTGGATAACAACGTCGGATTCGTCGTTACACCGTCTAAAATTCCCCACGATTGGGCTTTTTTTATTTCTTCGAGATTGGCTGTGTCGATAAATAACTTCATTTTCTCTCCTAATTAGTATTGCACGCCTTGCAGAAAAAGGCCTCTGGCCGGCGCGGTGTAAACTTGCATTCCGCCGGTTGGATTATCAAGAAGATTTTTGAAATCCGCAATGGTATATTTTCCACGGGCAACTTCCATCATTGACCCGACTAAAATCCTAACCATGCTGTGTAAAAAACGGTTCCCGACAATCTGATAAATCAGGTTTTCTTTCGCTGTTTCCCATCGGGAATCGAAAATCGTGCAAATCCGGGTTTCGGCTTCCGTCGATGTCAGACAAAGTCGTGTAAAATCGTGTTCGCCGATTATTTCAACGGCGCACCGATCCAGCCGTTCGCGATCGTAATCGAATCCGGGAAACCACGCGTATTTTCGCCGGAAAATATCCGGTTTCGATAAAACGTAATAAAGATAAGTTCGGCGTTTCGCCCAAAACCGCGCGTGGAAATCCTTCTCGACTTCCCGGCAGTTTTTAACGAAAATATCGTCGGGAATCGTCGCATTCAACGCCTTTTCGATGGTTTCCGCCGATAATTCATTATCGAGATCGACATGCGCCATCTGACCGGTTGCATGAACACCGCTGTCCGTCCGACCGGAGCCGATCACGACGACCGGCAGTTGATGATTGAGCGGCGACAGCGCGTCTTCCAGTGTCGCTTGAATCGAGGGATCGTTCGCCTGTCTCTGCCAGCCACAGTAGTTCGTTCCATCGTATTCAACTTCCATGGCAAACCGTCTGATCATACCGGCAATCCCGCGACTAAAATCAGTAAAACAACCGCCGATCCGCAGGCGAACGCAACATCGATGGGTTTCGATTCAAACTGTCCATAATACGACCGGCGATCCGAACAACCGGCATAACCGCGTACTGTCATCGCTTCGGCGAGTGTTTCGGCTTTCCGAAAGATAAAAATCATCAATGGAATAAGCCGTTCGCGAACATGCAAAATCCGTTTCCGCACCGAACTTGTGTCGGATGCCACGAATGACCGCCATCCTTGATCGAGCCGCCGGTATTCTTCCTTCACGATCGGGAAAAACTGAACGGCGATAAAAACGACCTGAAACAGATCGTCGGTGCGAACGCCAAACTTTTTCAGCGGGCGGATCGACCAATAAACACAGTCCAGCGTTTCGACGGCGCCAATCCATTGAAATACAAACGCCATCAGAAAAAGGAAATTTCCGATGCGGATCGTGAACATCAGCGGCATCTGCAGATCGACGCTTTCAAACGGTCTCCCAACAAAAAGTCCGAGAATTCCACCGGTAAAAATGAGATGGATTGCCAACGTCAGCGGCAGGAAAATCAGGAAATAACGGATCGATTTGATCAATCGGCGGAAATCCACTCCGACAGACAAAAGAATAAATCCGAATAAAACAGAAAATAACACTTGACCGGCGCACGAGCCGATTTGAAAAACCAACGTTGCGCCCAGAATCGCCCAGATCAGTTTGGCTCTTGCATCGATATGTAAAACGAATCCGCTCACGTATTCCTTAAAAATTCAAATTCATTTGCAACGCAATTCCTTCACGTTGCGGTATAAAAGCCGCCTCGAAATCCGGCCTGGTTTTCTCGACGCGATCTTTCGTCAGGATCATGATATCGATGACGCTGATGATCCGATTAGCGACGAGAGCGCCGACGGCAAACGAGGAATTCCTGAACGCAGTGCTGCTGCTGATCCGAATGCGATCGAATTTCTTCCGGGAATTTTCAGTGTCCCAAGCCCAATAATATTTGGCATTTTCCGGATAGAGCGCCGTGTACTGTCGGTTTCGGAGTTTCTGTTCGTTGTACTCGAAGATATTCATGTAATTGCCAATATCCGTAAAATAGTAATCATCTTTTCCATTCGGATAGACTCCAGCGTGTTCGGCGGCATAGGTTTTCATATTTTCTCTCAGCGTTCTCCCCTGAATCTGAAAGGCGGCATAAGCGATCCAGCCGAGGATTTCGGCGCTGTTGAAGCCGTACCCACGCTGATGATTGCCAAGACGGTGTTCGCCCCAGCCTGGAAGAACCAGCGATTTGAGGAATGTTTTTCTGGCTTGCTGAACTGATAATTGCGGAAGAGCGGCAGACGAATCAGCGACGGTTTTGATCTGCGGAAAAGCAAAGTTGCTCAAAAAAACGATTCCGATAATAACTCCGATGACTCTTTTCATATTCCTCTTTTCTTGAATAAGGCGACCGCTATCGTTCCGGCGGAAATTGCGACGCAAAGCATCGCGACCCAGTCGCCGAACCGGACATACGGCGTCGTGGGTTTTCCCTGTTCGATCACGGCGTCCAACCATCCTTTTTCGCCAAATCCTTTCCGGCAGATTTCCCTCCCGCGCGAATCGAGGATCAACGAAATCCCGGTATTGGCAGAGCGGACGACCGGAATGCCGTTCTCGATTGCCCGGAATCTGGAAATCTCCGCGTGCAGGAATGGCGCTGTCGTATAGCCAAACCAGGCATCGTTGGAAACGATGACAAGAAGCTCTGAGCCTTTATTCGCTCCTTTGCGAATGTTGGACGGAAACGTCGATTCGTAACAGACGACCGTTGTAAATTCCAGCGTGGTATCCGATGTGATCGACTTATCGACTTTCAATGGAATCCGGAATACATTTACCGTCTTTCCCGGTTTAAAGTTCCCCTGACCGAGATTCAGATTTTCAAGTTCGGGAAATAGGTAAGAAAGCGGAATGTATTCGCCAAACGGAACGAGTTTGATCTTCCGGTAATCTTCGATCTCGAGCGAATTCGGCTTCAATAAAAACGTGGAATTGAACACTTCGTAATCGTCCTCGTTGAGCCACTCGAAATCCGGTGTGCCCGTCAGGAGCGAAATATCGAGCCGCGTGATGTGTGAGATGATGTCGGTCAGCGCGCCTCTTCGGTTCTGCCGTAAAAAAGTCGGTGTAGCGGTTTCCGGCCAAACGACCAGATCCAAAGGCTTCACCGCGACAGAATCCGTCAGATCGTGAAGCAGCTGCATATTGCGATGAAAGGAATGACGCTCCCACTTCTGGGTCGGATCGACGTTCGGCTGAATCACTCCAACATGCACAGTCCTTTTTCCAGAGGACGAATCGGTCGATTTCAATCGCAGAAGACCGTACGTTTCCGGAATGAAAAACATGAAAAATAAAACGGAAAGCAAAACCGGCATTTTCTTGGCGGAAGTATTTGCAGATAGAATGAAATAGATCAGCACGTTGATCCCGACGATCCAGAAACCAACTCCGCCGGAGCCGACGATGTTGGCCATCTGGATCAGTTGAACGGCATGCGCTTGTGTGTAGCCAAGATTATTCCATGTGAATCCCATCGTCCCAAACGAGCGCAAATACTCGACGGCAATCCAGACAAATGGAAATGAAAGAATACCGATGTTCTTTCCGAGGCGCCGCCCGATAAATCCGACGATCAATCCGATTGCCGCATAATTCAGGGAAAGAAACAGCACGCCGGACATCATCGAGAGCGTCGCCCAATACCACTGTGTACCTTTGTTGAGCGCAAGCCAGAATAAAATACCCAAATTCAGAATGATCCCGAAGATGAATCCTTTTTCCATTCCCATGTGAAAATCATCTTTTATCATCGCATAGATAAAAGGTATCAAACTGAAATATGCCAGAAAACCGAGCGGCGACGGCGGAAACGCGGCGAACGTCAATAATCCAGAAAGTACGATCCAGACGAACGAAGGCGTTTTCCGAAGGAAATCACGGAATAGGGAACAATCGGGGCGAAAAAGCGTCATTCAAATCTCCATCTTCGGCTTTTGCCTGAGTTAAGAAAAATCCAGTGAAAATTACCCGCTGAAATTCGGGGCTTATTATAAGCTGAACAGCGATAATTCGTCTTTTTTCTTAGTCCCGCCCGGCGACTTCAGCGACGCTTTGATCAATTTGCCGGGTTTGAAATGCGTCTTCCTTCTCGGAGGAACATAGACGACTTCATTCGTGCGCGGATTGCGGGCTTTGGGTTTCGCTTTCGTCGGTTTTACTTCAAAGACACCAAAATTGCGGATTTCGATTCGCAGATTTTTTTCGTCTTCACTCAACATTTCCCGTAACGTTTGAAAAACGCCGTCAACGATTGCCTCGGTATCGAAAACCTTGGTATCCATTCTTTTCGCGGTCCACCTGACGACGTCTTTTTTCGTATACGTTTTGAATTTCATAAAAATCCTCCTGTTACTTTCGTTCGATTGAAATCATACCCTGTACGTTTTGCATTTTCATGATCACTTTATTCAGGTGTTTGACATTTCCAACCTGAACGACCAATGAAATATGTATGATCGTGTCATCCACTTTCCCGTCAATACTGACGATGTTCGTGTCGGTGGATGAAATAATTTCTGTAATATCTTTGAGAAAATTTTTTCGCTCCTGCCCCATGATCTTCAGGTAAGCGTAAAACGACTGATCGCGGTCAACGTCCCACTCGACGTTCAGCATTCTCTCGTTTTCTTCCAGCAGAACCGGCAGATTACTGCAATCGCTCCGGTGAACGATGATGCCGCGCCCGCGGCTGACATATCCGAGAATCGGATCGCCCGGGATTGGATTACAGCATTTGGCGTAAGAAACCATCAGGTCGGTAATGCCATGAACTTTAACGCCGCGAATATTTTTTCGCGCTGTTTCAAGGAAGGCTGCGTCAAAATCTTTTTCCGCTTTTTCCGGTTCTTCATGCGGAAAGAGTTTGTTGAAAATCGTCGTGATAGTCAGGTTCCCGGCGCCGATTGCAGCGTAAAGTTTGTTGATGTCCGGATAGCCGAGCGCCTCTCTGGATTCCTGAATGGTTTTCATGAACCGCAGATTCTTGTTACGCTGGTTTTCCTTTTCGAGGATTTCCTTGCCGAGTTTGACGCTCTCTTCGTACTGTGTTTTATGAACCCACCGCTTGATGGCGCCAATCGCCTTCGATGTTTTAACGAACTTCAGCCAGGCATAGCTGGGATAATGCGCGTCGGATGTAATGATCTCGACTGTCTGCCCGCTCTTTAATTCTGAATTTAGCGGCACCATTTTTCCATCCACTTTCGCGCCGATCGCATGATAACCGACCGCTGTGTGAACTTCGAAGGCAAAATCAATCGGCGTCGCATTCTTGGGAAGCCGGATCAGGTCGCCCATCGGCGTGAACACGAAAATTTCATCCTTGAACAGATCGATCTTCAGCGTGTCCATAAAGTCTTTCGGACCCGCCGATTCGGTCTTCAAAACCTCGATCAGATCGCGAAGCCATTTGACGTAGTTGTCGACTTCGTCCGGCTTTTTTCGGCCTTCCTTGTATCGCCAATGCGCCGCGATGCCTTCCTCGGCGATCTCGTCCATCTCTTCCGTCCGGATTTGGATTTCGACTAATCGGCCGCCGGGACCGTAAACCGTCGTATGGATCGACTGATAATAATTCGCCTTGTGACTGGCAATATAATCTTTGAACCGATCCATGATCGGATTGAACAGTTCGTGGACGATCCCGAGAACCGTGTAGCAGTTTTCTTTGGTATCGACAATCACGCGGAGCGCGAGCAGATCGTAGATTTCCTCGAACGGCTTGTTCCGCAACTTCATTTTTTTATAGATGGAATAGAAGTTCTTCGATCGTCCGAAAATCCGCGCCTTGAAAGGCTGATCCGCCAGCGCTTTCTGCAACGGTTCGATAAATGCCTGAAGGTATTTTTCACGCTCGCTTTTCTTATCCTTGATCTTCTTCTGTAAAAATTTGAAGGCATCAGGATCGAGCGTTTTCAGAACGAGATCTTCCATATCCGACTTGATTTTGAACATCCCCAGCCGGTGTGCCAGCGGAGCGTAAACGTCGCGCGTCTCGATGGCAATTCGTCTTTGTTTGATCGGCGGCAGAGATTCAAGCGTTTGCATATTATGAAGACGATCTGCCAGTTTGATGATCAGTACGCGGATGTCTTCGGCGACGCTGAGCAACATCTTGCGGAAATTGTCCGCCTGTTCTTCCTGCCTGTTGCGGAATGTGATGCCGGAAATTTTCGTAACGCCTTCGACCAATTTGGCAACGTCCGCGCCGAATTTATCTTCGACATCTTCATACCGGATACCGGTGTCTTCGATGACGTCATGCAGAAGCCCGCCGGCGATCGTGATGGGATCCATTCCAAGGTCGGAAAGGATTTTTGCCGTGGCGTACGGATGTTCAAAATAGGCTTCGCCTGATTTTCTCATTTGTCCGCGGTGTGCTTCCCGCGCGAACACATATACGTCCCACAGAAAGTCTTCGTCCGCCGTGGAAAATAGGTTTTCACCTTTTGCGTTTTGGACCAGCGCGTAAAACTTCTGCGGCCGCTTGTCCGATTTCGAGAATACTTTTGAGATAAATGGAGTTGGCATCAGAAAGGTGATTCCGCAGATTGTTCCTTCATGCTCATGTTCTCGAAGCGTGTATATTTGTCTATAAAGACAACCTTAACGGTTCCCTGCGGACCGTTTCGCTGTTTCTCGACGATGATTTCGGCCATTGCATGTTCATCGGAAGGCATTTTCTCGTCGGTAGAATCTCTTTTCTCATAATACATTTTCCGATAAATGAAGATCACAACGTCGGCATCCTGCTCGATGGCGCCGCTTTCTCTCAAATCCGAAAGCTGCGGACGATGATCGCCACCGCGTGTTTCAACTGCGCGAGACAACTGTGAAAGCGCGATGACCGGAACATTAATTTCCTTCGACAACGCTTTCAGACTGCGGGTAATTTCGGTAATCTCCTGCTGACGGTTTTCCGCCTGATGTCCACGAATGAGTTGGAGATAATCGACGATGATCATCTGAATATCGTGTTCGGCTTTCAATCGGCGCGCTTTCGCCCGGATCTCCATCGCTGTCAAGGCCGGAGAATCGTCAATGAAAATCGGCGCGTTCTGGAGTTTACCGACCGATGTGCTGAGCCGTCCCCACTGCTCCTGTGGCAATTTTCTGGTACGCACGAGATGGCTGTCTACTTTGGCCTCGGCGCACAAAAGCCGCATTGCCAACTGCCAGTCCGACATTTCCAGGCTAAAAATGCCTACCGGTGTTTTGTATTCGACAGCAGCGTTACGCGCGATGGTCAGCGCCAGCGCCGTTTTTCCCATTCCCGGCCTTCCGGCGAGGATGATCAGTTCGCCCGGATGAAAACCGGATGTCAGATCGTCCAGCAGAATCAATCCGGTTGGAACGCCTGTCGTGTGCCCGGCTTTATTATGAATCGTGTCTAAATGTTCAAATGTCTGATTTAGTACGTCGTCAAAGTTCTTAAAACCGCGCCGCATTTTATTTTCGGACAGCGCGAAGATTTTCTGCTCGGCGGAGTCGATAATTTCCTCTGCCGATTCTTTGGCGTCATAAGCCTCTTCCTGTATCTCATTCGACGATAGAATCAACTTCCGGAGAAGCGATTTCTCGAGCACCAATTTCGCATAATATTCAACATTGGCGGCGGAAGGCGTTGCTTCGATCAATCCCGTCAGATAATAGGCTCCGCCGGCTTTATCCAGCAACTTATTCCGTTTCAAACGATCGACGACACTGACCTGATCGATCGGTTCGCCTTCGTTGAACAATTCGATCATGACGCGAAAAATCGTCTGATTGGCTTCCTTGTAAAATGCCGTGTGATCCAGATACTGAATCGTTTTGCTCACAGCTTCCTTTTCGAGCATCATGGCGCCCAGCACCGAAATTTCGGCTTCGTCGGCGTGCGGCGGAACTTTTAAATATTCACCGTCTTTTTGTGCCACAGTTAACTCCCGGAATTTTCCTGATAAATTTGTTTGATCTTTTTAAAATCTTCCCGCGCTGCTTCCATCAGATTGATGTTCCGAAGAATGGCCGCCGGATGATAAGTCACCATCGCGTCGATTCCCTGAAAAGTGAACACCTGACTGCGCATTCGGCCGAGCGGAAGATCGAGTTTGAGAAGCGCTTTTGCCGCGACTAAACCGAGGCAAATGATCATACGCGGCTGAATGAATTCGATCTGATGCAGTAAAAAATGGATACACGCGTTGACTTCGGCTGGAACCGGCTGGCGATTGGCCGGCGGACGACATTTAACGATGTTGGCGATATAGACATGCGACCGGTTCAGTCCGATCTCCTTCAGAAGATCGTCCAGCAATTTACCTGCCCGCCCGACGAAAGCTTTTCCCTGCAAATCTTCATTCTCGCCCGGCGCTTCGCCGATGAACAGCAGATTTGTATTCGGATTTCCATCACCAAAAACGACGTTCGTTCGCGTCTGAGCCAGATCGCATGCAAAACAGTTTTTCGCTTCTTCGTCTAATCGCTGAAAATTCGATATAAAGTTAGGATTTTCCGAAGATACACTTGATGGCGTCCGAAGAATTCCCGGCATTTTGTCAAAAAAATATTCGGCCGGATAAAGTTCACCCTGCTGTCGGAAATAGTCGGTCAATTTTTTCTTGATTTCACTCATCGGTCGTTAGCAATTTTCCACAACGGTTTGAATGATCTGCGCTGCGATTTCACGCTTGGTCGTCTTGGGAAAAAACCACTCTTTCCCGTTTGGTCCGAGCATCGTCACCTCGTTGGTGTCACTTTCAAATCCGACGCCGGATTTCGACGGATCGTTCCAGATGACGAAATCCATCTTTTTCCGCTTCATCTTTTCGGTAGAACGAGCTTTTCCGTCAACTGTTTCGACGCTGAAACCGACAACACAGGCTTTTTCGTTGACACTCCTGAAAGAAACGATCAGGTCGGGCGAAATGCTCAGAGATATATGGTCTGGCGCTTCGTTTTTCTTGATTTTCACTTCAGAAATCTCCGCCGGACAAAAATCTTCCACCGCGGCCGCCATGAATAGAAAATCCGCTAAACCGGCATTTTCGACGAGCGCTTTTTCCATCTGTTTTGCCGATTCCACACGAATGGATTTTATATCCGCCGGAATCGGAGCGGTTGTCGCGCCAGAAATCAGCAAAACGTCGGCGCCTTGTCTGGCGGCTTCTCTCGCCAGCGCAAATCCCATTTTTCCCGTGGATTTGTTGGAAATGAATCGGACCGGATCGACAAATTCGCGCGTCGCTCCGGCTGTGACGATCACACGTTTTTCCACCAGAAATCCGCTTCCGTTCAGCCGTCGATCCAGATAATCGAGGATCACGGATTCATCCGCCAATCGGCCTTTTCCGGTAGTGCGACATGCCAGATCGCCGGTTTCCGGCTCGATCAGTCCGTAGCCGAGTTCGCGGAGCTTTTGGATATTCGCCTGCGTGATGGGATTCGCGTACATTTTGTCGTTCATTGCCAGTGCAAAGATCGTCTTATTGCCGCCGGTCAGGATGAGCGTGCTCAGAAAATCGTCCGCGATGCCATATGCAGCTTTCGCAACGATATTCGCAGTCGCCGGTGCGACCAGAATCGCATCAGCCGAAGTCGCTAAATCAACATGCCTTGTCGAAATGCGGATTCCTTCGAACATATCCGTCAGAACTGGTTTCCCGCTGAACGTTTCAAAGATCAGCGGCGACATGAACTTCTGGGCAGATTTCGTCATCACGACGGTCACGTCCGCTCCTTCGTCATTCACCAAACGACGGAGCAGCGAAGCGGACTTGTAAATGGCGATGCCGCCGGTCAGTCCAAGGACGATTTTTTTATTCCTGAAAATCAAGATCCGTCTCTTCGGCGACCGTTTCCTTGACTTCTTCCGTGTAATGGTAGTTCACTTTACCTGCAAGCATTTCATTGACGGCCGAGGTCACGGGTTTTACCATTTTATCCCAGTTAACCAACTCTTCTTCTTCCGGCGTTTCCTCAAACGTTTCTTCCTGATCTTCCGTCAGTGTCGGAAGCGGATACTTTGCCATCCTCAGGTCGTTGATCTGTCCTGCCCTTTTGGACGAAGCTACAATGAGTTCGAAGGTGTCTTCGGACTGTTCTCTTAATTTTGAAAAAGGAATCGTTTCTGTCATATATTTTTCTCTCCATTTACGATTTTCCTGATTGTGCTGACCGTTTCAACCAGGTCGTCATTCGTCACCTGATAATCAAATTTTTTTCCGAGCGCAAGTTCTTCTTCGACGCGGGCTGATCGGATTTTTAGAGATTTTTCACATTCCGTGCCGCGCGATTCCAGTCGGCGTTTCAATTCGGCGTCGCTGGGCGGCAGAAGAAAGACCGTGATCGTATCTTCCGGATACATGGCCTTAATATTCAGCGTACCTTTGACTTCAATGTCCAGCAATAGAATTTTACCGTGATCAAGGGCTTCTTGTACGGCGGATTTCAGTGTTCCGTAAAAGTTGCCGAAGACATCCTGCCATTCGGCGAGTTTCCCATCGTGAATGAACTGCTGGAATTCTTCGCGCGTGATAAAATGATAATCGACGCCGTCAGCCTCATTTGGCCGACGGGTACGCGTCGTACACGAAACGGAAAATATATACCGGTCATCGCTGTCCAACAGTTGGTGACAGATCGTCGTTTTTCCAATTCCGGACGGACCGGCTATGGCAAGTAGCTGACCTCTATCGTTCATAAAATATTCTGTGCCTGCTCCCTTATTTTTTCAATTTCATCTTTCACTATCACAACCAAATGCGCGATTCGAGATTCCTCGGATTTCGAACCTATCGTCGATGCTTCACGATTCATTTCCTGAAGCAAAAACGTCATTTTCTTTCCGGATGGCTCGTCATCTTCCATGTATTTTTTGAATTGATTCAAATGGCTTCTAAGTCGCTCGCACTCTTCGGTAATATCGATTCGCTTCGCGGCAAGGGCCGCTTCCTGCAAGACCCGATCCGTATCGAAATTCAGGTCGGCGCAGAGTTCATTGAGATTTTTCTTCATCTTCTCAAAATATCCGTTTTTACAGGATACAAAAAGATTCTCGATTTCTGAGACTTTTTCACCGATCGTCACCAGGTGTAATTCCATTTCTTTTTGAAGAAAATTCCCTTCCCGAAGTCTCATCTCGTTAAGTTCGGCGATCGCTGATTCCAACGTTTCTTTCAGTTGGGCAATGACACTTTCCGCCTCGATGTTCGGCGAATGAATGTCAAACAGGTCGGTCATCATCAAAAGATGCTCGATCTTGATTTTCTCGTCGATGCCCAGTTCGACGGAAAGTTCAGTCAAACTATCATAAAACCGGCGAATGGCTGGCAGGTTCAGTTTCAGGCGGGTGATCTCTTCGCTCGCTCCGTTCAACGAAACCGAAAGGGTGATGCGACCTCGCACTAATTTTTCGGTGAGCAGGCGCTTGATCTCTTCCGAATGCGTCTCCAGAAATTCCGGTAACTTGATCGCCAGATCGCAATAGCGGTTATTGACGGAGCGCAGATCGACGATTAACGTTCCATACTCTGTTTGTTTTTCACTTTTCCCGAATCCGGTCATGCTTTGTATCATTCAAATCTCCAAAAAATCGCCTGAAGTTAATTATCCGTTTTCAGACAAGCAAATGGAAAACAAATTATTATTGCATGTATTTTAATAGTTTAAATACGAATTTCACCCATATTTTTTATAATTTTTTCTTTCAAACCGATCAGAGAAATGCCGGCCAGATAAATTTCATTAAGCGAACAAAAACCGTTGTTTATCCAGACCGTAAATGATAAACTACGGCGGTAATTTTGAAACCATCAAATTTCTTAAAGGACACGAAAATTGGCGACAGCAATCGGTTTCGACAACGAAAAATATCTGGCTGAACAGACAACTGCGATCATTAACCGCGTCAACGAGTTTGAATCCAAACTCTATCTCGAGTTCGGCGGCAAACTGATGTTCGATTACCATGCCGCACGCGTCCTGCCCGGCTACGATCCGAACGTCAAAATGCACCTGCTTCAAAATCTCAAGGATAAAATCGACATCATCCTCTGCATTTATGCAGGCGACATCGAACGCAACAAGATGCGGGCTGACCTTGGGATCACTTATGATTCGGACGCTCAAAAGATCATTGACGATCTCGCCGGCTGGGGAATTTCCGTCGCTGCAGTCGTCATCACGCGCTATGAAAAGCAACCGGCGGCTACCGCTTTTAAAAACAAACTGGAGCGGCGCGGCGTTCGTGTTTACACGCACGGCTTTACAAAAGGATATCCGACCGATGTCGATACGATTGTCAGCGAGAGCGGCTACGGCGCAAATCCGTATATCGAGACGACAAAACCAATAACGATCGTCACCGGCCCCGGACCGAACAGCGGAAAACTGGCCACCTGTTTGAGCCAGTTATATCATGCATATCGGCGGGGAGTTCACGCCGGTTACGCCAAATTCGAGACATTTCCGATTTGGAACCTGCCGCTGAAACATCCGGTGAATGTCGCTTATGAAGCCGCCACCGCCGATCTGCGCGACGTCAATATGTTCGATCAATTTCATTTCGACGCGTACAACGAACCATCCGTCAATTACAATCGCGACATCGAGGCATTTCCGCTTTTGCGGCGGATTATTGAGAAAATTACAAACGCGCCGTCGTTTTATAAATCACCGACCGATATGGGTGTCAACCGCGCGGGATTCGGAATCGTCGATGATAAAATCGTCCGAACCGCTGCCTGTCAGGAAGTGATCCGGCGCTATTTTCGATATACTTGCGAATATGCGATGGGCCTCACGGATCAGGAAACCATTACCCGGGTGGAATCGCTCATGGCGGAGATCGGCGTCCGGCCGGAAGATCGTGATGTCGTTCTACCCGCCCGCGAAGCCGCCCGTGCCGCGCGTGAAAAAGGAAAAGGCAACGAAAACGTTTTCTGCGGTGCGGCGCTGAAGTTAAAAGACGGCACAATCATCACCGGGAAGAATTCACCGCTGATGCACTCGACATCCAGCCTCATCCTAAACGCGACCAAACATCTTTCAGGAGTTCCGGATCCTCTCGATCTGCTTCCGCGAACCGTCGTGAAATCGGTCAATTATCTGAAGAAGGACATTCTCAAAGGAAAAATGGCCAGCCTGGACGTCGAGGAAATTCTCATCGCGCTCAGCATCAGCGCCGCATCGAATCCGGCCGCACAAACCGCTATCGACAAACTCTCTGAACTAAGAAATTGCGAATTGCACACGACGCACATACCGACGCCGGGAGATTCCGCCGGACTGAGAAAGCTCGGGTTGATCGTCACGAGTGACCCGGAATTTCCGACGCGCGACCTGCTGATGACCTGACGAATTTTACTAACCACTTATACCAAATTCCATATAATGTGTTCTTTTAGGCGTGCGAAATATTTAAATTCTTGCAGTTCGCCAGTCGTTTTACTAGACGAGAACCCTTTGGAGATCACAAAATAATGAGAGATGTTGACTTACTCAATGCGCGATTCGGAATTCCGGACCGTGTGCAATTTTTCCGTTCCGCGAACGATTTTCCCATGGCGCGGATCATCAGTCCGGTTTCGACGGCGACAATCTCCATTTACGGCGCTCAGGTGCTGTCTTTTACACCGACCGGGCAGGAAGATCTATTGTGGGTAAGCCCGAAGAGTTATTACGAAGCCGGAAAACCGATTCGCGGCGGAATTCCTATCTGCTGGCCGTGGTTTGGCGCGCATCCGTCCGATCATTACAAACCGACGCACGGATTTTCAAGAATATCATTTTGGCATCTGCGTTCGGTCCAGGCATTATCTTTCGATGAAATACGGATCCGGATGACGCTGAGTGAATATGACACGACGCCGGATTTATTCGGTTATCGCTTCAATGCCGAGATCATTTTCACGATCGGAAAATCGTTGAACGTCGAACTCCGGATCGAAAATATCGATGAACGCGAATTCCAGTTCACCGAGGCGCTTCATACTTATTTCAACATCAGCGATGTCCGGCACATTTCCATCGATGGCCTGGACAGAACCGCTTATATCGATGCCGTCGACCAGTTTAGCCGGAAAATCCAGTACGGACCGATCCGGTTCGACGAAGTCGTCAACCGCGTTTATCTGCATACTTCTACCGATTGTCTTCTTCAGGACGAACTGTTTTCACGGGCAATCCGCGTCCAAAAAACCGGCAGTTTTTCCACTGTCCTCTGGAATCCCGGTGAATTACTTTCGGAAATAGTCGCCGATATGGAACCGGATAGCTACCGGCGGATGGTTTGCATTGAAACAGCCAATGCGGCGGAGAATATTGTCACGCTCGCTCCTCTTCAAGTTCATACTATGACGACAACGATTGGAGTCGAGTGAGCATCTGTTTTTCACCATCTCACCCAGAATAAAAAATGTTTAACAGTTGGTTTCATGTTCGGTTGCTTGGACAATTTCTTCGGGAAAATTTGGTCAGTTGTGCATTCGGCAAACCATTCACTTATATAAAGCGGGAAGTAAATTTTCCGGTCAGCGGATGCCGTGAATTTTCAAATCTGCATTTTTCCATTCAGCCGCCGCTTCCGCATTTATCCGTAGAAATCTCCTCGCCAAATCCGCGACAACGCGTTGCGGTTTTAGCCGAAATTGAAGGAAAAACCGTCACGGATGTCCGGTGGCATCGACGCGACCGCCAGATGGTCATCGAGTGGAATCGTGGTGAAGGCTTTTTACTTTTCCAGTTGTTCGGGATCAATGGTAACGCTGCCATTCTTGACACGGATTTTCAGATAGTTCGGGCGTTCAAGAAAGCGGAAAATCTGCAGATTCCCGGACGAGACGAATTCACATCAGATATTCTTCCAATAGTGAATGACTCCTCTCTTCAACGGGAGTTATCAGATCAGACAAACCAGACCATCAACGATTTCTTCAGGGCGGGAAGTTTTCCATATCTTTCCAAAGAACTGATCGTGGAAATTTGTTACCGGTGTGAAATTCGCCCAACCGATCTTCTCATAAATTTTTCCGAAAGACAAACTATCCATTTTCTGAAGGAAATTCTGACCGTTTTAGATGAATTGACTCATCCTAAGATCCAGGTGTATTCCGAAGACAGACCGACGATGGCATTTATGGATTTTCACTCGAAATCAGGCCGATCAGTCCGGTTCTTTGAGGATTTACCGTCGGGAGATAGATTTTATATTTCTGAGTTTTTCCGGAACCTTCTGACTTTTCAACTGCGACAAGCGCTTTTACAGAAATTAAACGGTGGACTGGCAACGCTCCAGCGGAAGCTGCACAACCAGCAAACCGATCTTGAAAAACTCCCGACGTCAACGCTTTACCGGCTCTGGGCAGACGCGATTCTTTCAAATCTTCATCGAATTCCGCCGAGGGAAAAATCGGTTGCCATTCCATCAATGGATAATCCGGAAAACGATTTGATCATTCCGCTGAATCCGGAGATTTCACCATCCGAAAACGCGCAAAAATATTATACGAAATCGAAAAACATCGAGCGTTCCCGAATCAATCTGCAAAAATCAGTGGCCGAAACCGAAGCGACAATTCGTAGGATCACCGAGCGTTTGGAAGCCGTCGAAAAGGCACAATCGCTCGACGATCTGCGAAAAATCGAGAAACTATTACAGTCCGAACTCGCTTCAGTGGAAATCCGACGGGAAACCGAACGCCAGCCGTTTCACCGGTTTGCGATTGACGGCTATGAATTATTGGTCGGAAAAAACGCGCACGATAACGACGAACTGACTTTCAAGATCGCCCGCCCGGAAGATATCTGGTTCCATGCGCAGGGAACGACCGGTTCTCACATTGTTCTACGGAATCCGAAGCGCGCAGCGTCATTTCCCAAAACGATTCTGGAACAGTGTGCCGGCCTTGCCGCAGTTTACAGCAAGTCAAAACACTCCAAACTCGTTCCGGTGATCTATACGCAAAAAAAGTATGTCTGGAAACCGCGCGGGGCCGAACCCGGCGCCGTTTCGGTGAAATTCGAGAAGACGTTGTTGGTTGCGCCGCGGCTCCCAAAGCCAAATCCGGCAACCAAATAATTACAAAAAATAACAGTCGTTTTACATATTTCTTCTCAGCAACATCAGCGTGATGTCGTCAAACTGGTGACCTTCCTGAAATTTATCCAGATCGTCGTGCAGTTCATGCCAGATTAAATCCAGCGATTGATTCATGTGCGATGTAATGTTGCTGATAAATCGTTCTTCTCCGAAAAGTGTCTCCTGAGGCGAAGTCGCTTCGGTCACACCGTCCGTGTACAGTGCAAGAAGGTCGCCGACTTTAATATGTTCATGACCTTCGCGGTAAGTAAAGTCCGGACTGACGCCGAGAAAAATGTCGCCAAATGTCTCCAGCAATCGATGCGAACCGTCTTTTGAGATGATAACCGGCGAATTATGTCCGGCGTTTGCAAAAGTCAGGTCGCCAGTTTTAACATCGTAAACGGCCAGAAACAGCGTCGTGAACATGCAGGCATCGTTATCCTGACTTATAATCGCGTTCGCCTTTTTCAACGCCTCGGCGGGACTGACGCCTTTCTGGCAAACGGTTTTCATCAGCGTCCGGTTGACCGCCATGAACAGCGCCGCCGGAATACCCTTTCCCGATACATCGGCAATGATAATGACCAGTTGGTTTTCATCGATAAAGAAAAAGTCGTAGAAATCGCCGGCGACGTCTTTGGCGGCGTAATTTTTTGCGAATAAATCAAATTCCAGGCGATCCGGAAACGGCGGAAAAACGCGCGGCAGAAGCGATTCCTGAATTTGCCGGGCAATACGCAACTCACTTTCGACGGCTTCCTTGGCTTTTGTCGCCATTGTCAAGTCTTTGATGTGTTGTTTCAGGTCGGCGACCATCTTATTAAAAATAGTAGCGAGATCGTGAATTTCATCTTCGCCCTTGATTCCTTCGATCTGAACATTCAGATCGCCGGTCGATATTTGTTTCGCAAAACCGGCAAGTTTTCTCAGCGGAATCGTAATTCCGTAGGAAGCCCAGACAATCACGATCAGAATGATCAACAATCCGGCTAACATATAGGCGATTTGCCGATACATTTGCGCATTGACCGGTCCCAGTACTTTTTCTTCGGGAATGACGGCGCT
>JAQUKI010000017.1 GCA_028719225.1 Fidelibacterota bacterium
ATCGTCGATTCTGCAAGACAATGCGGATATTCCGGTGTTTGCGGTTTTTATCCTTTCAGATATAAAAATGGAATTCGTGATCGTATGGAACTATGTCGAATGGCAGTTTATTTGACGGACTCTGTTTCGTCGATTCAAGGAAAAATCCAAGAGGGAAAAGGTTTCCGCCGGCAGATTATCAAGCAAAACCTGATCAATTTCTGCTCGAATGCAACGCTTATCGCTAACGCTTTGAAATAAAAAAATCCTTGACATAACGAATCTTCATGTTTATACTATTAAAGTAATGGTTTAAGTGAATTGTATAACAGGTCGAAAGTGAACAAGCCTATAAAAAAATTATACTACTCTATCGGTGAGGTCAGCGACATCACCGGACTCAAACAATATGTGTTGCGTTACTGGGAGACAGAATTTCCGTCACTGTCGCCGTCGAAGAATCGTGCCGGAAACCGTGTTTATCGTGAAAAAGATATACAGGTCATCCAATACATTAAACATCTCCTGTACGATAAAAAATTCACAATTGAAGGAGCAAAGCAGAAATTGAAACAAATCAAACTCGAAGAGATGGAAATTTTCAACGAGGAAAATCCGGCGGCTGATGAAACATTACCCGCTCAGGAAAAGGATCTGTCCGAATTGCTCCGTGAAGTTAAAAAAGGTCTTCAGGAAATTCTTGATATTCTGAACAATTGGTGAAAACGGACGGTTTTTTCCTTAGAATTCTATTTGAAAAAGGATAAATTTCCCACCGTCTTTGACATCGGAGCGTGGCGCAGCCTGGCTAGCGCACCTGAATGGGGTTCAGGGGGTCGGAGGTTCAAATCCTCTCGCTCCGACAAAAACTCGGTCTTCCCAAAGATTTTTGATACACCAGAGTTTTATCGGAGACAATCAATTATCAAGATTGATTTCCAATAATCTTGTTATCGGAAGGCCGGACCGGAGAATAAATGTCGACCTTTGTCAAATATATCGTAAATGAATACAATCGGAATAGTTATTCCGAAAACCTGAACCGGATCAAAGATGCCGGATTCGATGGTGTTTTCATTTCCTCAACGAAATCCATGTCTTTACCGGATTCTACAAACTGGCGATCGGATTTTCTTCCAGTTTCCAGAATGATAGATTTAGCACGTGAAAAAGGTTTGAAGACGGGTGTCATTCTGGTATGTTTTCACAGCCCATCGCTCTGGAAACAAGATTCCTTTTCGCCACCGGTCGGTTTTTCGGGAGCCGCGTATGTTCCCGACGACTGGTATCATCCGATTTGCCCAAATAATCCAACAGGTTTGGAATATTTTTACCGACTGATCGATAAAATGGCGCGAATCTCGGCGCCGGATTACTTTTATCTGGAATATCTCCGTTTTCCGTTTTTTTGGGAGAAGGAAGAATTAGATATTCAAAATAGAGTACCGCCGTTTTGCTATTGTCCATTTTGCGTAACCGAATTTTCTTCGGTTGTTGGAGAAATCATCACTTCGCCTCAGCAGATCATCGAAATGATGCCCGAATGGCTACAATGGCGATCTACCACTGTTTTTAATACAATCGTTGATGCCAAACTGACACTCGGAAAAAACTCGAAACTGATCATTTCTCTGCCACCGTTGACGTTAATAGACCTTCCTTTTACGACGGGACAATTGCCGCTGGCAATTACCGACGAAGGTTGTTTTGTCTCTCCATATCTACACCACAAACAAAAAAAGAAAAACCTGATGTGGGTCGAGGATTTGCTCGATCAGTATCGACTTGACATGAAGATCAGGAAAATCCTACCATGCTTCGAAGCTTCCACACGAAAAGAACTCGATAAATATATATCATGGACACGTGATAACGTATTTCCAGGAGTAATTTTTCACGAATGGTCCAAACTACGCGATAACTTATAAATCTAATTTTTCTTTCTGTTTGAAAAAAAACAGGAATTACTGATTTTTTAAGGATATTGGTAAATGTACAGGCAGTTTTGTATATTATTTGCCGGAGTGTGTTGGATTGGATGTAGAGTATTCCTGAATAGAAGTTGGGCTTGATGTGAAAGAAAAGATGCAGAATATATTTATCGTTTTTGTTTATTCATTTTCAAAATTGTTAGTTTCTGATGAGAAAACCACACGATCCGATGCTCTTTCTTCGATGCTGGATATATTCCGATTTGTTCCGGAAAATTTCTCTATCGTACTCGATTTTCAGGTCAAATGGTTGGATGATTATTTGACAAAATTTCCCGAAGAGAGTCGCGAATTCGCACAAATGCTTGCATCCGGCCGCTTGACATTCGGTCCATGGTATGTTTATCCGTGTTCCTGCCTGTCGAACGGAGAGACTGTCATACGAAATTTGCTCATCGGAGAAAAAGTCGGACAAAAATATGGTGAGACTTTAAAAATCGGCATAAGCCCATTAACGAGTGGGCTGAACTCACAACTTCCGCAGGTTTATTCTGGATTCAACATCGACGCGGTTTTGGTTCCAGAGAGTGTGATTGTTCCATCGATTTCATCTAATGAATTCATCTGGGAAGGAATGGACGGTATCAAATTGCTGGCAAGCCGTTATCGTCAGATAAAATCCAATCAGTTCACGCAGTTCATTTCTGATTATTTATGTAATTCATCTGAGAATTCTGGCCTTGCGAATAATTTCGCCGATTCCAAGACACCCGGCTTAACCCTGATAAAACTCGACGAAACAGGTATGGAAATAGATGAGATGAAGAAAAACATTCGGATTCTCATTGAAAGTGTATCGGATAAAAAAATCCAAACCAAACTGAACAAATATCCATGGGCAATCAAAGAGTCCATGAAGTTGGAAAAATTACAAATCAAGCGACATGAATTGTTAGATGAGGCGACCTTCCATCCACACTCCGGCCACAACTATCCGGAAAAAGTTCGCATGATGAATCAGAATTTTCAACTCGAGCAATTAATCCTATTTTATATTGAGCCGTGGATTGAGATCGGAAAGCAATTGAATGCGCCACCCGTTGATGTCGATATGGAATCGACGTGGTGTAAACTTATTGAATTTCAAAACATGTCGCAGAACGTATTATCGAACGATATTGAAAAAATAGATGACATCAATTCTGAATATGAACAAGCGGTTCGTCTGGCTAAAAGTACTTATGAACTCGCCATTCATTCTGTTCTCAGCCGCACCGAGATTCGAAAAAAAACGGGAGATGAATTTTTCATTGCCATCGTTAATACATTAGCATTTCCCCGGTCCGAAATCATTGAAGTCACTTTTGAAATTCCGGCGATTAATGATAAGAAAGCCATTGAAATCAATGACCTATCCGGCAGATCGGTTCCGTGTTATGTAATTGAGAAGAAAGAAAATTCCGTAACCGGACCGGATGGCAAACGTAATCTCACACGAAAATATAAATGTATTATTGATGTAAAAAACTTACCGGCAATGGGTTTTAAAATCCTTTCTATTCAGCCGGTGTTGTATCCCAAAACGCTTCATCAAACGCTGATCAGTTGCGAAAAGAACACACTTGAAAACGATTTCATGCGAGTTGAAATCAACCCAAATGGAACCGTGACGGTTTTTTCAAAAGAAACAGCCTTCAGTTACGAAAATGTCGGATATTTTCAATATATTTCGAATCAAAAAAAACAGTCTGTTGAGAGTATGCGTACAAAGATTACAACGGAGCAACTTCGTCCCGTGATACGACAGATATACAATTGTTCTCTGTCTGCTGCATTTCGGATTGATTATGAATGGAAACCGGGAACAGATGCTTTTGGCGGAACACCAATCAAGTTTTCAAACACAATCATGCTTTATCAAGATTCGCGATTCCTTCATTATGAAATTAATTTTCAGACTTTTCCGATAGGCGGCGATCTTCAGATTTGCTTTCCGACAAATTTTCCGGTTCAAACAGTTTTCAATAATAGCCGATTTGCATTCGAATCCCGGAAACTCCGCTCAAATTTAAATACCGGAGATGAAAATTATTACAACCGTTCTTTTCCGATGGTCAGTCTCGTTGGGCTATGTAATGAAGAAGGCGGATTTTCAATCTTTTTGAATGGACTAAACCGATATAAAATTTCTTCGATCAATAAACCAATTCTATCTATTCCGCTTGTGACAGATTATGATGAGTCTGTTGGCAAACGACTAAAGAACGATGACTTGACGGTAGAGCGAGGGCTGAAAATCAAGTTGGCATTTTTCCCTCATCTTGGAAATCTTGAAAACGGTCAATATGTCCGGGAAAGCATGTGCTATCATGTCCCGTTAAGTTATCATCAGACAGAAGAATCGTTCGGCACTTTACCAACGAAGTACCAGTTCCTTTCTATCGAGCCTTCGGATCTAGTTTTTATTGCTTTGAAAAAAAGTGAAAATGAAGAAGGTATTGTACTTAGGCTTATGAATCCGACAGACGCCCATGTTCATGGAAAGATAGTTACGTATCTGCCATTGCGTTCGGTTTGTCAGGTAAATTTAAAAGAACAGGTAATGGTAAATATTCAAATCGAGAATCCAAACCGGTTCGACATTATAGTTCTTCCTCAAAAAATTGTTACAATCAGAATTGTTTTTAATTTTTCCGATGGTAATAAAATCGAATGAGAATAACCAAAATATCTATGAAAAAAAACATAGATAAATCTTGATATATTTTGGAGAACAATATAAATTGCACCCGCGCTTTGAAAAGCATAGTCAGTTTGTTACTGAGGTTATTTACAGTGTGAGAACTGATCTTCCGTGGGAACAGAGAAGGATATCTGAAATTGAAATTATGGAGCAATAAACGATTGTAAGTTGAGACGGTTGATTTTTAAATCATGAAAGACGAAAACATTCTCACTCATCTTTTCTTCATTTCTACACAAATTAATAATTACTTTAAAAATATTTTCCAAATAACGAGGGTCTGTACATCCTCGTTTTTTTTATTAACTGAAATTTGGTTTTTTTAATTTTTTAGTCTTTTTCAAAAGGGAGATGGAAATGAAAAGAACGTTAACCTTTGCGATTATTTTATCTTTAATCATGGCAACGGCGTTGTTTTCCGGAGTAACGGGGAAAATTTCCGGTCAGATCACGGATGAGCAATCCGGTCAACCTCTGGGTGGCGTGAATGTGATTATTGAAGGCACTAGTTTGGGCGCCGCATCCGATATGGACGGGAATTACTCGATTTTAAATATTGCTCCAGGCACATATACGGTTAAAGTGATGATGATCGGTTATGCTCCTTTGACATTAACCGATGTCCGCGTGAATATCGATCTGACAACTCCCTTAAATGCCTATTTGAGAGTCGAATCACTTGTCGGGGAAGAGGTTGTCGTGGTTGCGGAAAGAAAGGTTGTTCAGCGTGACGTGGCATCAAGCCAAACAAACATTTCGAAGGAACAAATCGACGATCTACCGGTAACGAGTGTCACTGGTGTCATCGGAATGCAGGCAGGTGTTGATGGACTGAGTGTAAGAAAAGGCGATTCGGATGAACTTGCAATGATGGTAGACGGCATTTCACTTAAAGATGATCGTACCGGAAAACCGATTTCGGGTATTCCGCTCAGTTCGGTTCAGGAAATCATGATCACATCTGGTGGTTTCAGTGCCGAGTACAGTGACCTGCAGGCGGGTGTCATCAATGTTGTTACTCGTGAAGGTTCGACAGAAAAATATACTTTCAACCTGACTGCTCGTTATAGCCCTCCAGCATCGAAACATTTCGGGCTTTCCGTGTATGATCCGAATTCTTACTATGTACGTCCATGGTTAGATGAAGATGTATGCTGGACGGGAACAAACAATGGTGCATGGGATGATTATACGCAGGCGTCATATCCATCATTTACGGGTTGGAATAAGAAAGCTCAGGAATTGCTCGCAGATAGCGATCCGACCAACGATCTGACACCAACCGCCGCAAAACGACTTTTTGAGTGGGAACATCGGCGCCAGGGTGATATCAAAAAAGGCGATTACAATATCGATTTCGGTTTTGGCGGACCGGTACCTATTGTCAGTAAAATGCTGGGAAATTTAAGATTTTATACATCATTTAAAACCGATCGGGATATGTATTTAGTTCCATTGACGCGAGATGCTTTTAGAGATTACTCCGGAATTGTCAAACTAACATCTGATGTTACAAAGAAAATAAAATTACAATTCAATTATTTTGCGAAGGAGAGTCGGGCAACATCCGATAGTGAAACCGGCGGACCGACCTATTTTGAAGACGGTTTATGGGATTTTGTCTCACAGACATATCCATTCGGTTCTGCTTCGCAACAACGTGAGAAAATATTTTATCCCGATTACTATTGCAGTACAGACATCTCCAACCGCGCGTATTCCTTGAAAATGACGCATCTTATGACCAAGAAGACGTTTTATGAAGGAATCGTCGAATATGCCACCACCAAGTACAATACGTATCCGGGAGATGAACGCGATCGTACGGAAGTTTATGATATCATTCCCGGCGATGGTGTCTATTTGGTTGACGAAGCGCCATGGGGATTTGAAACACTTCTGGCATCGAAGAGTATCGACGGTTTTATGATGGGCGCTAAGAGTAATGCGCGCGATTCTACGAAAACATCCAGAATAAATGTCAAATGGGATTTAACTTCTCAGGTAAATATCAATCATCAGCTGAAAGCAGGCTTACAGTTTGACTATTATAAATATAAAATGAACTATGGTGGTATCAACCCGGATTTGCCGACCGGAAGGCCGTGGACGAAATGGGAAAGAGATCCATTTCAGATCGGTGTTTACGGAATGGATAAACTCGAATATGAAGGATGGAATGCAACGCTGGGTTTGCGTGTTGAATATTTCAATCCTAATTGTGAGTGGTACGACTTAGAGACATATGATAAATTATTCTTTACATCCAATTACAAAGCCGCTTTGGCAGATTCCATCGGACTAAAAAAGGCGAAAAGCTTATTGACATTCCTACCGCGTTTGGGAATATCACACCCGATTACCGTAAACTCGAAACTCTATTTTAATTACGGACATATGCGGCAAAAATTCTCTCCAGCTCAGCTTTTTGGCGTAACGAGAATTACGGGCGGTCAGGTTTCATATTTCGGAAATCCGGAATTACCGATGGAAAAGACGATTGAATACGAGTTAGGTTACGATCATGCATTGTTCGATCAGTATTTATTCCACGCCGCCGCTTACTATAAAGATAAATCAGATCAGGCGAGTTCCATATCTTATACTAGTGCAGACAATACCGTTGATTATAATCAATACGCGAATATATATTATCAGGACGTTCGCGGATTGGAAATCGAATTGCGGAAACGTGTCGGCAGCTGGTTGACAGGATTCATCAATTATACATATGCCGTTTACACATCAGGAAGTTTCGGCATCAGACAGCGATATGAAAATCCATCAACACAAAAAGAATATGAACTGGATGTATCGACTCAGGCGCAGTACAAACCGATTCCGCAACCGCAGGCGAAATTCAACATGTCTTTCCATACGCCGATGAAATTCGGTCCAACGGTTGTCAGACATCATATTCTGGGTGGCTGGGATATGACTTTTACAGGAAGTTGGACGGCAGGATCTTACGTAACTTATGGAAACGTTACGGGTGTTACTTATAATGTGCAATGGAGAGATTCTAAAAATATCGATATGAAAATTGCCAAGACATTCGACTTCGGGCCAGTCGATGTAACGGTATTGACAGAAATATTTAATATTTTCAACTTTAAGAGACTATCGTTGACATCGTTAGGCGATCTATCTTTGAATACGGCCGCATACACGAATTATACAGAATCACTTCATTTTCCGAAGAAAGTATATGATGAATTGGGCGAAAAACATTTGTCCGGACATGATAAACTGGGTGATTACAGATCATCGGACGTTAAATATCAGGCGATGAAATATACGTATACAACGACGAATTTCGATAACGCCGATCCGGATGTAATCTATTATGTGGATGATCAGAACAAATATATGCAGTTGGATGAAAATGGTGTTTGGCAAGTAGTATCATCAAAGCGGATTAATAAACTATTGGACGATAAGGCTTACATTTTCAATCCATGTAACGAGTCGTTCATGTTCTTCAATCCAAGAGACGTTTTCTTTGGCGTCCGAATTTCCTATGAATTATAGAATATCGAACATTTGATACAAAAGGAATGACTATGAGAAAAACAACAATAGAACTTCATATCATTTCCGCAATCCTGTGCGTTGGATTGGTATTTATGACTCTTGATGTGAGTACGGCATACAGCGCAGAGGCAAAGTGGATTAAAGTCAGCAATATTCACAGCTTTTTCCAATCTTACGGCAGTGAGCCCGAAGAAGCTTTCATTCTTGAACAACAGGCCGGAATGCGTTGGCCCGCATTTTACGCAATTCAAGATTGCCAGGCAGCAAGAGGTATGTGGATTGGTTTAACGAATTACACAGACGTTGTCGCTAACAACAAAGTTTACTCGCATAAGGTCGTACATTGCGGTCCTCGTCCCAGGACAGAGATCGAAGAGAATGAGTTCATGCCAGTAACATTCAAGTTAGTTGGCAGAATGGCGCATTCGGATGTGTACGTCGATGGCGAACCGGCGACTCCATTAGTTTATGATGACATTGTCGAAGAATATGATCCTAGCATGGGTGCAGATCGTATGTTATACACCAAAGTCAATACGGAAGTCGGCATTACGTTTACGAAGAAGATATACGCATTCAGCCAGCAGTACAACGACAATTACTTTATCTACGATTTTACATTTAAAAATACCGGTATCTGCAGCAAAGCCGATGCAACTGGCGCTATTCAAACTCACCAACAAACTCTGCAGGATGTCTATTTTCACTGGCAATACAGAAATGCCGTCAGTAAAGAAGGTAACGTTGAAGGAGCCGTCATCGATTATGTTGGCGATCCGGGATGGGGAACACCGCGTAGTATGCGTTGGGGTATCCATTGTATGAACCATGTTATCGGTATTGATCCGGTCAATCCCAGCATGGCGGGAAAATTATTTACAGGTGTCACTGATATGGGTGGTGACAAGCTGGATGATGATGGAAATACAATACGCGCTTTTTACTCGTGGGGTGGAAGGCATTCCGGTGTTTCATATGATAACATCGGTTCGCCGAATTATCAGGGGTATAAAGCCGATGGTCGGATGGGCGCCTCACAATTTATCGGCGTAGCGACGATTCATGCGGACAAATCCGTTTCGGATAAATCCGATGATCCATATCAACCTGCAATGACCAGAAAGATCGAATCAAACGACAAGGCTACGCTCACAAACACGCAGTGGGACGAAGACCGAATGACGGAAGAATATCAGGGCTGGATGAGTTCCGGCCATCCGACGAAAACACAAGCTGAGGAAGTCGGCGCTGGATTTGCCGATCAGACAGCCGGCGTTGGAGGTGGTGGATTCTCGCAGGCAATCGCGTTCGGACCTTACACCATGGCACCGGGCGACAGTATTCATATCGTAATGGCAGAAGGTATTGCGGGAATAAGCCGTGAAAAAAACCTTTCAATCGGACGCAACTGGTACAGTGTCGTTAAAGATAAGAAAACGGTCAATGTTACGTTAGCGGATGGAACAATGAAGTCAATCAGTTCCGAAACTGACGCCAATAATTATAAAGACGCCTGGGTTTATACAGCCGAAGATTCTCTCATTCAAACCTACAGAAGGGCTATCTCACTGTATAAGAATGGATTATCTCTTGGAGATGAAACTCCGCCGGATCCACCCTCTACTTTTGAAGTTGAGTCACAAGGTAATCGAATTTACCTAAAATGGACGACAAACGCCGAAACACATCCCAGGTTCGAAGGATATAAAATTTATCGCGCTTTGGGAGCGGAAGATTCAACGTACTATCTGATTGGCGACCTAAATAAAAGTGATGGAAATCTGGCTGCCGAATTCTCGGATTTCACAGCAGTCAGAGGACAGAGCTACTATTATTACGTCGTTTCATACGACAATGGTTCGACAAATACAATTTCTCCCGGCTATCCGCTTCACAGCAGTCCATTTTATACCCGGACAAATAAAGCGGCATTTCTACGTAAACCGCCGGCAGACGACATGTCAGAAATTCGCATTGTTCCGAATCCATACAACATTCGCAACCGAAATCTTCAATACAGCGGTGAATACAACAAGATCATGTTTTTAAATCTACCCGTGGAATGCAAAATCCGGATATTCACCGAACGCGGTGATCTGATTTACACGATTAATCATTACGGAAGTGGTGACAATCGCTGGGATTTGATTACTTCATCGCGCCAGATCGTCGTCAGCGGTGTTTATATTGCCACATTCGAGACGCCAGACGGCAAAGTTGCCTATCAAAAATTCGTTATCATTCGATAACTAAATGAATAATATGATAAGGAGAAATAAAATGACTAATAAGTTTCTAACAAAAAGTTTAATTCTGAGCATTTGTTTTCTGGTTTTTGCTCTTACATCCTGTGAAGATTTCCAGAAAGAATCTTATGAAATATCGGAAATCGACAATATGGCGAAAACCGTTTTCAAAACCTCCACAACAACCGTTATAACAGCTGCAACAGTGGCTGCAGGCACAGACACAATGGTTACACCTGTTGATCCTTGCTATTTTTTAACACTTGGCGCCGTGAAGGTCAAATTAGATGATAGCACAGCAGCTGTAATTCTGGATTCGATGGTTTTGAAAAATGCTATGGTCGTACCGAATACTGTAATTTACCGGTTTGTTACACCGACGAATGGGTATATTTCCTTCTACGTTTTAGACGTTCCTGAAGAAGGTGACTATTATATTTATTTAAACGATTATGCTAATGTCAGTTTGATCGGAACGAGTGGGGAGGAAGAAGATTATGATAATTCCATTCCGCTTGAATTGTCGTCTAATTTCTTTACAATCAGCGATAGTAAACCGATTCCGTATGTAAAAGCACGGTATAAATTTGAATTAGGAGAAGGTAAGTACCTTGTCAAATTTACCACAACAGATCAAACGACTAGCACAACTTTCAACGTCGTTGTTCTTGAAGATTAACCCGGAAACCGAATCTGTCGGAGGAATGATATGAAACGAAATTTATTCAAGATTATCCTGATGGCGACAATCCTCTGCTATTCGACCGTCTCATACGCTGAATACAAGAAACTAGCTCAAACCGGTTTTCAATTTCTCAGTGTTGAAACGGATGCACGGGCAACAGGAATGGCAGGCGCCATGACGACAGTGAGCATGGGATCCGGCTCATTGTTTTTCAACCCGGCCTGTCTGGCACTCATGCCATACAAAGTGGATGCTTCGCTCGGACAAGTGAAATGGATCGCGGACATTACATATAATTCATTCAGCGCAGCATACAAACCGCTTCAGGGAAGAATCGGCGTTTTCGGAATCAGTGCGCTAATGGTGGATTATGGAAATTTACAGGGGACGATGGTATGGGGAAACGACCGTGGATATATGGATACCGAGATTTTTAGTCCTTCCGCGTTTATGGTTGGTGCCGGATATGCCAAATCTCTCTCATCACTTTTTGCGATAGGCGGCCAGATAAAATACACCGGTCAACAACTTGGGGAAAGTATTGTTGAGATAGAAGACTCGCTCGGCGTCCGGAAATATATAGCCAATGCTTTTGCGTTTGATTTTGGGACACATTTCAAAACCGGATTGAAGAGTTTGGCATTTGGTATGTCGATCCGAAATTTCTCAAACGAAATCAAGTATGAAACAGAAGGCTTTCAACTTCCATTGACATTCAGTATGGGTATTTCGATGAATTTAGTCGATCTGATGCCTTCTTTAGCGAAGAGCCAATCGCTGATCGCATCGGTAGATGCTGTTCATCCGCGCGATTTCCCGGAATATATTAATCTCGGATTTGAATACAACATGAGAAATATGCTGTTTGTCCGATACGGCTTTATGTCGAATCGCGATGATCGGGCGTCAAACTTCGGATTCGGATTAAAATTAGTGGGAGTCGGAGTCGATTACTCCTATTCGACTTGGGGCGTGTTTAAAGATACGCAAAACTTTACCCTACGATTCTCGCTGTAAAGGAGTCAGACGAATCTATGGAGAAACAAATGAATTGCTTATCAAGAAAAATTGGTTTTTTTATTACACTGATTGTGTTGATTCTGGCAACGATCGCCGGAGCCGGTACTACTGGTAAAATTTCCGGTATTGTTCAGGATGCGGATGCTAAATCTCCTCTTCCCGGCGCCAATGTTGTTATAGAAGGGACAACAATCGGAGGCGCTGCTGACGAAAATGGTTACTACGTCATTCTAAATGTCGCTCCTGGGACGTACAATCTGAAAGTGACGATGATCGGATATAAACCCGTCACGATTCAGGGCGTTGTCGTAACGATGAACCTCGGAACGAGTATCGATATAGCGATGAAAACCGAAGTGCTGGATATGTCGGAAATTGTGGTTATCGCAAAACGTCCTGTCGTCGTACGGGAAGTCTCACATAGTCAAATGAATGTTGAGGCGAAAACAATATCAATGATGCCTGTTAAGGAAGTGGCTGACGTTATTAGTTTGCAGGCAGGTGTACAGGGATTATCCATTCGTGGCAGCGCATCAAGTCAGACGGCATTCATCGTTGACGGGTTTAACTTCGTTGACGAACGCTCAAATGTACCGGTTACAACCTTGAGTTTGGCTTCTGTAAAAGAAGTACAGGTACAAACCGGTGGATTCAACGCAGAATATGGAAATATTCGTTCAGGTATTGTCAATATTATAACAGACGAAGGACGGAAAGACAAATATTCAGGCGCGATCAGTTTGGTTTACCAACCGGCGGCATCGAAACATTTTGGAATTTCTGCTTATGATAAATATTCCTATTATAACCGACCATATTATGATCCGGCTGTTTGTTATGTAGGCACACAAAACGGAACTTGGGATGACTATACCAAAACACAATATACAACGTTCGAAGGTTGGAACTCCTATGCTCAGGCAACGCTGAAGGATTCAGATCCATCAAACGATCTTACTCCAGAAGGCGCTAAGCGATTGTATGCGTATCAGCATCGACGTCAGGGCGATATCAAAAAGCCATATTATGTTGGCGACCTAGGTTTTGGCGGTCCTGTTCCTTTCATTAGTGAAAAACTTGGAAATCTTCGGTTTTATCTTTCTTATCAGGATTTGGTTGAACAATTCATTGTTCCGGTTGCACGTCCGAATTTCCATGAAAATACATCCCGCATAAAACTAACGTCTGATGTTACATCTAAAATGACGTTGACTTTGACAGGTATGTATGCTTTGACACAATCAGTTTCTTCCTATCAATGGACTACGACACCGACCGGGACTGTTTTACGTTCTGATTATGGTATTGCCGCTTTAGCAACAGCAACCAAGGAAGTCGCATACGTTCCGTATTACTATAGTCCATCTGACATCTATCATTATATGGTGGGCGCCAAGATCAATCATGTGCTGTCTGCAAGGACCTTTTACGAAGCAAGCATTCAGTACTTTTATAATCGCTATAACACCTATCAAGCCAGTATCCGCGACACGTCTAAAACATTTGAAGTTCTCGATGGTTATTATGTTGATGAATCACCGTACGGGTATTGGGGCTATAGCACAGGTTCCGTCGATGGAATGCGGACCGGCGGTTGGATGAATCTCGGTCGCGACAGCAGTACGATTGCTACCGTCAATATGCAATTTGATTTCACGAGTCAGGTAAATAGAAGTAACCAAATTAAAACAGGTGTAAATGTAGTTTTCAATGATTACAATATTCGAAGTACGACGTCGACACCGGCAATGGAAACGTGGTGCCGTAGTCAAATTTATCGTGTTAAACCCTATCGTGCCGGTGTATATATTCAGGATAAACTCGAATTTGAAGGATTCATCGCGAATCTTGGTTTGCGATTAGATTATTCTGATGCAAATACTGCCAGATATGAGCTTGATATGTACAGCAAATACTATAAAGTCAAATATGGTAACACGATTGAAGATAGTGTCATTAGTCAAAACAGTAAGGCAAGGCTGAATCTCAGCCCCCGTATGGGTATTTCGCATCCTATCACAGAGAATTCCAAACTCTATTTTAACTACGGGCATTTTCGTTCGGAACCGGCATCCACTTATCGTTTCCGTTTACAACGTGAATATAATGGACTGGTGACTTCGATTGGAGATCCGGATCTTGAGCTCGAAAAGACAGTTGCCTATGAATTAGGATATTCCCAAAACCTGTTCAATCAGTGGTTACTGAATATCTGCGGTTATTACAAAGATATCACGAACCAGATTGATTGGATTTATTACCAGAATATTAATGGCACAGTTCAATATAGCAAATCGGCGAATAATAACTACGAAGACATTCGCGGCGTCGAGATTACTCTCGATAAGCGGACTGGCAACTGGCTGACCGGTTTCGTGAATTATACTTATATGGTCGATTCGTACGGTTATTTTGGACTGAAAAAATATTTTGAAAATCCGTCCGATCAACGCGATTACTTAGCGCAAAATCCATATCAGGAAAAACCCCATCCCGCTCCTTATGCGCGTATCAATATCGATGTTCATTCACCGTTTAAATTCGGCCCAAACTTAAAAGGCATCTATCTGCTCGGTGGCTGGAATTGCAATTTGCTGGCGACATGGAATCAGGGAAGTTATGCCACCTACAATCCGCAAAGCGTTCCCGGACTTCAAAACAATGTACAATGGGTCGATTCTTATAATATGAACCTGCGTTTGACAAAATCGATCCAGATCAAGCAATTTGCGATTCAGGGTTATATCGATGTAACGAACTTGTTCAATTTCAAATATCTAAGTTATGCCGGATTTGTCAGTTCTCGCGATTATACAGACTATCTTGCCTCTCTGCATTTTTCTTGGGAAGATGGGCAAGAACACGGACATGATCGGATTGGCACTTATCGGAATTACAGTGTCGAGTACGACCCGATTGTTCCATATATCAGTAACCCGACAGACGATCCGGAAGTCGCAGCAGAGAATGCACAAATTAAAAAGGATAATGCCAGACGGCTAAAGACCAAATCTTACATTAATATGCCGAACAATTCTTCTTTCGCATTTCTCTATCCGAGAGAGATTAAGTTTGGAATTAAGTTCACGTTTTAGGATGGTGTAATAGATATGATGAAAAAAATGAAAATTATTGGTTTGATTTCATTCATAACGCTCTGGATGATTGGCGGTGCTTTAGCGCAAGTCGATGAAAACGATACACGGTATTTCCGTATCGGTTCACTTCAGAGTTATGTGACGGCTTATGGGTCCGATCGTGCCTATAACAATACGTATTATGAAGGACTTAAATGGCCTTCTGACTATCTGCGCGTCGATAATGCCGTCATTAAACGTTATTTTATCGCAGTCGAAAATTTAACAGATGCAAGAGGTATTTTCTGGGAAAAATGGGGTACAGGCGTGAATAAGAGCTATGTTCTGAATTCGATCTATCCGACACAGCTTAAACAAATCGCAAAGTTTGAAGCGCCGATTTTATATGTAGATGGCAGCAATATTTCTTCGCCCTATTTAGCGGATGTTGATGAGTATGATTTCACTCAAATTCCTGATCGTGTCATTGTCAATACAATCAACACTTCCATAGGTTTGACAGTGACGTTGAAAGTGTCCGTTTTCAGCCAGCAATATCATGACAATTACATAATCAAGGAGTTTACATATACAAATACCGGCTATGTCGATTATACTCCTACAGTCGTTCTCACCGACACCTTACACGGTGTGCGTATCGGTTGGTCAACACGCTATCAATGTGGACGAGAAGGTGGTGAAAGGACTGATGGTAACCAGACATGGGGAAAATTTTCATGGGTGACGGTTCGCGGTGAAGATTATCCGGACCACGCGAGCGAAACCTTAACTGAAGCAGATGGACCGGTTGACTGGATTCGTAGCGCGATCAGCTGGTTTGGACAATCCGAGAACGTCGCATGGGACAATATAGGTGCGCCTCTTAAACCGTACGATGGTCGCCTGATGTCCCCCCAATTTGTAGGACAAGCAATTCTACATGTTGACAAATCCACAAATGACCATTCGGATGATCCCTATCAGCCCGTGACGCTTGGCTGGCATGCGGGCGATACATATCCAGGCGTTGGCGATCTGAAAGATTCCGACCGGATCAACATGGGACTTCTTTATGAATGGCTTGGCGGAACGCCGTATCCCAGTGCAAAAGCCGGTGCAACTTCAAGAATCGGTACAACTGTCACCAATGGGCGTTATTGGGAACTTAGCACAAATTCTGACCCGATCAAGCGACTTACTGATAAAGTGATACCTTACAAATCACACGGTGACGGTGGCGGCACCAATCAATGGTTCGGTTATGGACCTTGGGATATCGCTCCGGGAGAAAGTGTGACTATTATAGAAATGGAAGGCGTTAACGGTATAAGTCGTGCCCTTTGCTTTGATGTAGGACGTAACTGGAAGAAATGTTATGACAATCAGAGTGTTGCATATACATTTACGAAACCGGATGGTTCGACGATGACTGCTAAATATAGCGATGGAACTGCTGACACCTACAAAAACCTTTGGGTTTATACGGGTATGGACTCCATTAAACTGACTTTTAGCCGTGCTAAACGTAACTATGATTCAGGATTCAATATTCCGCAACCACCGCAGCCGCCTGCAATGTTTAATGTAGAATCTTTGGGCGACAAGATTCGGTTGACTTGGGCACCGAGTAGTTCAGAAGCGGAATCAGACTTTGCCGGGTATAAAGTGTACCGTGCTGTTGGTAAGACCGATACGACGTTTGAGTGCATTGCCACATTACCCAAAACAGGAAAAGAATATAACGATGTATCGGCTATTCGCGGATATTCCTACTATTACTACATTACTGCCTATAACGACGGATCAAATAACACATCCGGTGTTTTTAATCCTAAAGGCAGTTTGGAAAGTGGCCATTTTTATACAAAGACCAACCAACCTGCCTATTTACAACGTCCGCAAGGTAGTTCTTTGAAAAATATTCGTGTCGTACCGAATCCGTTTAATGTTGCCGCGGAAAATCTCCAGTATATTGAAGAAGATGACAAGATTATGTTTCTGGATATTCCGGGACAATGTGATATTCGGATTTTTACAGAACGTGGCGATCTTATCAAAACCATTCATCACACTTCCGGAACTGGTGATGAATCCTGGCAGTCGCTTACTTCTTCGCGGCAGGTTGTTGTCAGCGGTATCTACATAGCATATTTTGAAGTAACAAAAGATTGCTACGATCAGACGACAGGCGAATTGCTTTATAAAAAAGGCGACCATGCTACCCGTAAAATCATTATCATCAGGTAGTCTATGAAAAGAGTGAAACAAATCGCAGAGATGAAAAGGGTAATGAATATGACGAGAAAATATGTAATTGCCGGTATGATTGTCCTATTATTGATGACATCCGTTGGTTATTCAGCACCGGCAAAATTAGCTCAGACCGGCTTCCAATTTCTTAGTGTTGGCTCCGACGCCAGATGTAGCGCCTTAGTCAATGCCGTAACGACGCTCTCGGCTGGCGCCGGTTGTATGTTTTACAATCCAGCCGGAATGGCAAGAATGGATGCCAATATCGATGTTATGATCAGTCAAAACAACTGGATTGACAATATTAAATATAACTCGTTCGCAGTTGCACTGAGTCCACAACACGGACGGTTTGGGGTGTTTGGAATCTCCGCAATGTCCGTTGATTACGGTGATGTTCAAGGGACAATGGTTTGGGGAAATGAAAGGGGTTTTATCGAAACGGAAATACTGCATCCGTCAGCGTTTTCCGTTGGAATGGCTTATGCAAAATCATTGTCAAATAAATTTGCCATTGGGACTAATATTAAATATACAGGTCAGCAATTGGGACAAAACGTTGTGGCTGCCGGCGATCTGGGCGACAGTTTGAAAACGATGAAAAACGTAACCTTTGCTACTGCTTTTGATTTTGGTACAATCTACAAAACGGGATTTAAAAGCCTTGCATTCGGAATGAGCATCAATAACTTTGCCCGTGAAATCAAATTCGTACGGGAAAATTTTGAGTTGCCACTCACTTTTAAAATCGGCGTCTCGATGGATATTTTCGACTTGCTCCGCAAGTATGTTGATGAGAAACAATCGTTGTATGTATCCGTCGATGCACTTCATCCGCGAGATTATCCGGAACAGTTGAACGTTGGATTAGAATACAAATTGATAAATACGTTCTTTCTACGTGGCGGGTATATGTTAGTTGCCGACGAACAGGACTTTTCACTCGGCTTTGGATTACAGAAATTTGGCGCTACGATCGATTATGCCTATCTGCCGTTCGGCGTATTTGACAACGTTCAAATGTTCACTTTAAGATTTTCATTATAGGAATGAGAATAATGAAAGAGAAAAACAATCAATTGACATTTAATAACAAACCGACTTATATTTCACTAAGGAGATTGAAGATGAGAAAAGGTTTTTTACTTTCCATTATACTTACTGCAATGGCGCTCTTTTGGGTCGGCGCCTGCGATAACGATTACCCGGATAGTCTCTGGGATCCGGATGCCTCCGGTCTTCCTGACCCGATTATCACTTCAGTTTCACCCTCCGACAGCACGCTGGACGGTGTTGGAATTGTTACGATTCACGGGCACAATTTCTCCGCGAATATGGCTGAAAACCTTGTTTTCTTTAATTCCGGTAAAGCTACCATATTTGAAGATTTGTCCGATACGACCAAACTTGTCGTTCAGGCTCCCGTTGTCATCAAAGACGCTACGGTAAACGAAATGGATTCCATCAAGATTCGTGTAGCCGTTCAGGGTGCATATATGTACGGAGTTTACCCGGCGACTGGCGTCAATTTCAAACTCAAACGCGCCAACATCGAATGGGGAACGTTCGCACTGGAAAAACTGCACGCTATCGATTCCGATAAAGACGGTAATGTCTATATTGCATCGGAAGAGAAGAATACCGCCGGCGCTTATATCATCTACAAAATTACGCCGGACAACGTAAAGAGCGAATTCGGCTCTGTCATTTTTAACACTGCGCCCGGTATGAAAGTCGGTTGGGGTGGTGCGTTATTCATAACACGAATCAACAACAAAACGATTTACAGAATTCCAGCAACTGGCGGAGCAGCCGCAGCATTCAATTCAGGTGGCCTTCCGGGCTCTGGTAAAGCCGCAGATATTGATTTCGACCAAAATGTATTGTATGCGGTTGGAACCGGTACGCAGGGTGCTGTATTTACTGTTACCAGCGCGGGAGTCGCGACTGCCTGTAATCAATATATCGGTTTCAATCTGGTCGCTACCAAAGTATATAACGGCTATCTTTACGTAGCCGGGAAATATACCGGAACGGATACGACGATCCCTACTGAAGGTATTTGGAGAAGCCCGATCACCGATAATGCCGGAACGCTCGGAACACGCGAATTAGTGTTCGATTGGGCGACATTCGTTGGAACGGGTGGTCAAACGTTACTTTCCATCACGATGGATATCAACGGAAATATCTATGCTGGCATGAAAGAAGCCTATACCTCCAGCACCGTAAGTGGAACGACTACAATTACCTATGCTGGAGGAACGGTTATTACGGTCATTGCGCCCGATGGAACGACATCATCATTATATCCCGAACTCCTGTATGCGCCGGCCACCTATTTCTCATTTACTAGCGGAACGACTCTTTGGGTTGTTCGCAATCCGGAAAACCAGACCGCCACAGGTGTTGTCAAAAACCGTCTTTTCAAATTGGAAATGACAACTACGGGAGCGCCGTATTATGGACGTAATCTCTAAAGGTTCCTATGGACCCAATATAGAAGTTGTAGGAATGAACAACGTTGTTTAACAAAAAAAACAAGGAGAACAAAATGAAAAAGTTGTTAGCAGTTCTTTTCTGTGTAGCTTTCCTGGTGTCTTTCTCATTCGCGGGATGGACAGGGGGAGTTCCGCTTCCTGACACCACTGGAGGCGTGCATTATGCTGGCGACGGTCATGGCCTGACTGTGACGCCGGATGGAAGAATTTGGTACATGTCGTATTCGAATGTTGACACCGTTATAGGTGATGATGGCGCCGACGGCGATCTGGATACGCTAAAATGTCGTGCGGTGTATGTATGGAATCCGGACGGAACTCCCGCTCCGTTTTCTCCGATCAAGAAATTGGTCTATCCCGATGGCAAAAAGGACACCCTGCTTTGGAGCGGAAGAGGCATGAGAGCCGATCACGCTGGCAATGTTGTCGTCGTTAACTTTGATGAAGCCCGTCGTATTAATTATCTGACTGGTGAAGGCATGAATCAATGTGAAGGCGCAGTTGGGGTTGGCGTTACGGGAATTACTCCCGGATTCGACTCGGATAACAATATGTTTATCGGAGCGGTCATTCCGCCTCAGCCGATTAAAGTTTATGATGTCGATATGTCCTATGTTGGCGATGTAGTTGCTTCAGCTTCCGGATATTCGAGAGGATTGAATGTTTCCGCCGATGGTAAAGACATTTATTGGTGCGGATATAGTACAAATATGGTCGAAATATTCCACAGCGATGCTGGATTAGACGGTATTTATGCTTCCACTGATACCATTAAGAATGTTTCCGTCGAATCTCTTACATTCCACCCGACCACTGGCAATCTCTGGATTGGCGAATCGTATTCGACTATCGAAGACACTGTTATACATATGACGAAAAGACTCGGATGCTTTTATGCGTATGATCTGACATCAAAAACTTATGTTGACAGCATCATCGTTGATTTTACGGGAAAGAATGCAGCCGGAACCGGTACCAGCCCACGCGGTTGCGCTTTCAGCCCGGACGGAAATATCTTTTATGCCACTTTCTTCTCAAATCCGCAGACAAATTATGACGGCATCTACAAGTTTGAGAAATCCGACGGAGTATGGAAAGAAACCGGAAAGTTCGTCGCTGGTTACAACCTCGATCAGAACTATCCGAATCCGTTCAATGCCACGACGGTCATTCCTTACAGCATCACAAAATCCGGCAATGTCAAACTGACGGTTTTTGATCTGTTGGGACATGAAGTCAAGACGTTGGTCAGCGAGAAAATGGAAGCCGGCGATTACACATACAAATTAGATGCAAGCGGTTTAGCGACCGGTATGTACATCTATCGTTTGGAAGTCAATGGCGTCAATATCTCCAAGAGAATGATGTACGTGAAATAATCTTTCACAACATCTTCGTGTATTTTGAAAGGTCGGCTTTATGCCGACCTTTCGGTTTATTAGGGGCAGGTAGATTGGGTTGTTTGTAGGGAGCGCGTCAACCAAGTTGACGCTTTTGACGATTTGGGAAGAACCGTCTCGATTAGGATTACAGTTCAGTGGTTTTATTGGTGGATTGAGTTGAATAAATTGATTAGGCAGATTGGGGATAAACCAGTTACCGATCCCGAAAGTTTGGGACGAAAGACTAAACAGACTTCAACCTTATATACGTTTTACCTCAAAACCGCCAGTATCACAGATCATGCCGAATTACCAGGATTATGGATATTTTCTCCTTCAACTTCATTCTCTTAAATCAGTGAAATCTGTGTAATCTGATTAATCAGCGATTCAGATGTTTTCTTCTTCATTAGTGTCTGCTTTCTTCTTTATCTTAATCTTAATTTTAATCTTCTTCTTAATCCTAATCTTCCCTCGTGCATTTGTGTCTTAATGGTCAATCAGTTAAAATAAAAATCCTTCCGAAGCAGTTGCCTTCGGAAGGATTGGAATATCAAGACCGCTTTTCGCGGCGTGCGCGATTATTTAACTAACGTCATCTTGCGCGTTAGCGTCTTTTCATCTGAAACGAGGCGATAGATATACTGTCCGGA
>JAQUKI010000018.1 GCA_028719225.1 Fidelibacterota bacterium
CGAGTTTTACAGTAGAGGATGGATGGTTTTGTTGTTGGGCGAAAGATGCCACAGTCAACCAGGCGATTACGACACAGATTGTATATTTTCTGGTGTTTTTCATTGTTGTCACTCCCATTGTGAAATGTTACAGAAACCTTTTTAAATCTAAGGGAATTAAGGAGAGGCTGTCAATGTATTATTTGTCAGTAAGAAGAAATTTATCTATTTTCATCGTTGCAGAGTTTCAAATGGTTGGCTAATTTGAGGAGTGATTTGAGTGAAAAAAAGATGACAGTTAAAATCAATCCATTTTCAGAAGTGGAACAAGTGGCGGAAGTCGAGCAGTTCATTCATGCCCGCGTAGGCGAAATTCCTTCGACGGCCATTGTTCTCGGCTCCGGACTCGGTTATTTTGCCGAAAATATCGAAGCGCGACATACGTTCGACAGTCGTGAAATACCCGGTTATCCTCAGCCGACAGTTGAAGGGCATTCCGGTAAATTAATTTTTGGAACGATTGACGGCGTTCCGCTTATCGCAATACAGGGTCGCAGTCATTTTTACGAAGGACGAACTATCGCGGAAGTGACTTTCTATGTTCAACTATTACATCAGATCGGCGTTAAAAACCTCATCCTGACGAATGCAACGGGTGGAATTCGGCCAGATATGCGCCCCGGCGATTTCGTCGTTCTCACGGATGCAATCAGTTTTACACAGATCGAAATATTTCCTCCACAAGAAACTGAAAAATCGCCATTCGATTTTGAGTTGACGGAATTGGCCAAACGAGTCGCATCTGAACGGAAAATTCGCCTTCTCGAAGGCGTCTATTGCTGGACGACCGGGCCGAGTTACGAAACGTCGCTAGAGATCAAGACCATGCGTGATTTTGGAGCGGATGTCGTCGGTATGTCAACCGTTCCGGAGGCGCTGGTAGCCAGACATCTCGGGATGAAAGTACTCGGTATCAGTTTAGTGACGAATCTGGCGGCGGGAATCGGCCAGAAACCGCTATCGCATGTAGAAGTTCAGCAAGCAGCGGAGTCGATTAAAAAGCCCTATTCGATTTATATATCCGCAGTGATTGTGGAAATGCACAAAAAGGAATTCAAAAAGTAGCGGTACGATGGGAAAAGCGGAAAAGGAAGTAGAAGTTCTCAGCTGGATTAAAGCTTTCAAGCGGGTTTTTTATATTTACTGCATCGGCGGCGTTCTTGTTTTGGCTCTGGTTGCGTTTTATTCCAAAGACCTTCCATCGATCGAACAACTCCAGAATTTCAATCCTGAGTTGGTAACGCGTATCTACTCCTCCGACGGTGTGATTTTACAAGAACTCTATACTCAGCGGCGAATCTATGTCCCATTAGATAAGATTCCTCATGCAATGATCGACGCGGTCGTCGCCGTCGAGGATTCCCGATTTTATAAGCACTGGGGAATCAGCCTGCGGGATAATTACCGGGCGCTGACCGTCGATGTTTTAACGCTCAGCAAAGCGCAGGGCGCCAGCACATTGACCCAGCAGCTTGCGCGAATTCTATATGAATCCATCGGATTCGATAAGACTTTTTCACGAAAAATAAAAGAACTCCTGACCGCATTGCAGATCGAGCGGATGTACGGGAAAGACGAAATCGCTGAAATGTACATCAACTCCAGCTGGATGGGACATGGCGTTTACGGGATTCAGGCAGCGGCCAGAAGATATTTCAATAAAACATCCGAGCAGCTGACGCCGGATGAGTGCGCATTATTGGCGGGTGTAATCAAGAATTCCGTTCGTTTTTCTCCGCTCCGGCGACCGGTCAGCGCTTTTGAAAGAAGAAATCTCGTTCTCAGAAAAATGGAGGAAAAGGGTTTCCTCACCGAAGAAGAATACGCGCTTTATAAAAATGCTCCGCTTCAGGTGCTGAAACCTGAACCGCCGGCGAGTATCGCGCCATACTTCGTTGAATATGTCCGCCAGCTGCTGACGAAAGAAGACGATAAATACGGATTTGATATTTATCGAGACGGATTATCGATCTATACGACGCTAGATTCGCGGGTGCAATCCTGCGCTGACTCCGCGTTCATTCAACATCTGTCGCAACAGCAACAATTACTCAACCAGCGGCTTCTGAACAGTAAGACTGAAATTCAGTCGCTGATCAAAGACACGACGCTGAGTATTCAGAATGTGAAGGCCATGATTCGGGGTGAAGTGCCGATGGCGCAATCATTGAAGGCGTCGTTCGTCGTTCAGGGCGCGCTCGTAGCCATTGATCCATCTACTGGCAAAATTTTAGCGATGGTCGGCGGGCGGGATTTTTCCGAATCGGAATTCAACCGCGCGACGCAGGCAAAACGCCAGCCCGGTTCTGTCTTTAAGCCAATCGTTTTTGCAGCAGCTATTGACAATGGATTTCCAGTGACAACGATGCTACTAAATCAACCGTTGGTGATCAACCTTCCGGACGGTACACGCTGGGCGCCGGAAAATTACGACTTAACGACCAGCGGTAACACGACACTCCGGGATGGATTGACGCATTCACTGAATCTCGTTGCGGCGCGGGTCGTCCACGAACTGATCTCGCCCTCATCGGTCGTTCAGATGGCAAAACACATGCACATCACGACGAAAATGCCGGCGGTTGAATCGATTGCGCTGGGTTCGGCGGAAGTCATTCCTCTGGAAATCACTTCCGCATTCGGAATTTTCGATAATCACGGCGTTTGGGTCGAACCGTACGCTATTAAGCGCATCGAAGATAAATATGGTAATGTAATTGTCGATTATTCACCTCGTCGCGAACTTGCTCTCAGCGAGGAAACGGCCTATTTAGTGACGAGCATGATGGAGTCGGTTATAAATCGCGGAACAGGCGTAACGGCGCGTTCGGTTTACGGCTTCAGGCTTCCTGCTGCCGGGAAAACCGGAACGAGCAATGACTACAGTGATGCATGGTTCATCGGATTCACCCCAAACATCGTTGCCGGAGTGTGGGTCGGTGTTGATAATCCAGCCGTTTCATTGGGTAATCGTCAGGCTGGCGCCGTTGCCGCGTTACCGATCTGGGCGACTTTTATGCGAGACACCCATTATGCGATGCGTTGGCACGCGCAAGGATTCACGCGTCCCGATGGAATTGTCGAAATTGAAATTTGTAAAGAGACCAAACTTCTGCCATCTAAATATTGCCCACTGGAAACAGAAGTTTTTGCTAAATCGACACTACCGACGGAACAATGCCCGATTCACAAGGAAATTCCTGACACTGAGAAAAAAGAAGGTGTGACTTTTTAGCGGATTGTAAATCCAATCGGGATTGTTTACAAATTCAGGAAAAATATTTATTGTGGAATGCCGTATAAATCATCTATATTCGAAATGGTTATTATAAATATTTTTTGCAATGATCGTACGGAATTTTAAGCGAACCATTCTTCTGTAGAAATTTTTCTGCAAAATGGTTTTTTGATCTTTTTGGCATAAATCAATTGTGAGGTACCGTCATGAAAAAAGTCATTTCCTTTCTCTTTATTGCACTGCTTCTTCTCAACGGTTGCTCGTCGCTCTCTTTTATTCCGACACCGGCAAAAGCAACACTGGCTACGACAGACTATGTGAATCAGTCGGCGTTAAAATTGGTCGATGAAACAGCTGCAAAGGTTATCGAACAAACAAAATCTATCATTGATGAAGCGTTGAAAACCGACCGTGAAAAAATGGATTCGCTGAAAAGTGCCATGGAAAATCAGCAAAAAGATGTCCAGGCTGTTCTCGCTAAAATGGAAGAGATCGATGCGCTTTCAGGACAGATGCGCGACATGGTTGGCAGAATGAAGAAAGATTTGAACGAAGTGAAGGCCGAAATGCTTGATAGCATCGATGTTGTCTGGGGTAGTGTCCGGAATCTGGAAAAAGTCGATCAAACAATCCATGCGAATCTCGCGCAGATCGAGGCGAGCATCGTCAAGTTACGGCAAATCGACGCCGAGTTTACGGCAATAACCGACCAGATGAAACTCAACATCGAAATATTACCGAAAGAAACGTTGATGAAACTTCGGGATGCGATCGGGAAATTTTATGACGCCCAAATCCCAATTCAGCCCGATAAATGAAAACCTGACCTGTGGAGGAATGACGCGATGAAAAACTATACATCATTCACCCGATTTGTCAATTTAGTTACGCGATTTCTGTTTACGATCGTCGTGATGACAATTTTCACGCGACCGGTTTTCTGCCAAAGTTTGACTATTGAACAGGCGAAAGCGAAAATGGCCGAACTGACGGCGCAGGTAAAGGCGCTCGACAAGGAAATCGTTGATCAGCTCGATCAGGCTATGAAAATCGAGATTAATTCTTTGCCAAAAGGTGAGTTCGAAACGACTACCGAATACGATGAGCGGATTAAACAGAATGAGGTGAAAAAAGCCGAACTCATCGCCAAGTTCGATGCGACGAAGACCGAGCGGCTCGAAGTTTTAAATAAAGAGATCGAAACTCTGACGACAGAGACTTACTCAATGCCTGTTAGGATCGAACTCGGAACTTATCGCGCCGACATGGAACGGTTTCCGTTTGTCGTTCCTTCGATGAATAAAAAGGGTTCTTTGCCGGTTTCCCGATCAATCGCATCGCAATTTAAAGATGCTTTTGCAACGCTGAGCCCCGTCGGATACTTTCAGATTCAGCGTGAAGGTGAACCGCGTCTTGTTTATGTTCTCGTTCAATATAACAATGAACCGCTCATCGCACAGACGGATCGGAAGATTGAAGAAATCAAAGAAACCGCCGCATTGAAAGGGCACGGGCGTAAAATTAACGCAATCGCTTTTAACCGGGACGGAAGTCTGATCGCCAGCGGAAGCGATGATAAACTCATCAAAATCTGGAATGTTAAACAAAATTCATTATTGACGACCCTTCAGGGACACGCGCGATATGTCAAATCGCTTGCCTTTCATCCATTCGAACAAATTCTCGCCAGCGGAAGCGACGACGGTAACGTCATCATCTGGCAGATCGAACAATCGGCGCCGCTGAGAACCATTTTCGCGCACGAAGGCGGCGTTCATTCGGTTGCTATCAGTTCCGACGGCAACACGCTTGCGACCGCCGGATTCGACAAAACGATTAAACTGTGGAATCTCGCTGACGGGCAACTTTTAAAAACATTTACAGGACACACGGATGAAGTCAAATCGGTCGCCTTTAGCCCCGACGGCTGGACTCTCGTCAGTGGTTCAAACGATCTGTCAATCAATCTCTGGAATGTGCGAGACGGTTCGCTCATCAAATCGACCAAAGGCCATCTGCTCTGGATTAATTCGGTCGCCTTTAGCCCCGACGGCGAACTGATCGCCAGCTGTAGCGATGACCGTTCGGTCAAACGCTGGAGCGCGCGCGATCTTTCGCCAATCCGGAAAGTTACCGGATTCTCCGCACCGGTCACTAACGTCACTTTTAGTCATCCGGAAGGATTGACGCTCGCCTGTGTCACGGAAGACGGCGAAATCACTTTTGTAAAAACCGAAGACGGTTTGATCGTCAAGACGATCAAAGGTTCGGCGGGCGCGATCAAAGGCGCGGAATACGATTCAAATGGTAAAAAATTTGTCAGCGCCGGTGATGATAAGGTTGTGAAAATCTGGGAAATCGTCTATGATCCGATGAGTGAACTGGCCAGCGCCGGATTTGGAACCGGTCGAAGCGAGACTAATCAGACCGGGCTTCCGCCGGTCTTGGCCGCCGATGTACGTTTTTCGGAACCGTCCGGCAATAATTATCTCGATGCCAATGAAACCGGAATGCTGACGATCTCTTTGAAAAATACGGGAAAAGGTACTGCGGTCGGTGTTTCGGCAAATTTGACCGGTAATGCGCCAAAGGAACTCGATTTTCCGATGAAAACCTACATTGGCGACATCCCGCCCGATTCCGTGAAAACAATCGAAATCCCGCTCATGGCGAGATATAAAATTCCAAGCGATTCCGTATCACTCGTCTGTAACATTACCGAAACGTCCGGATTCAACCTCGATCCGATGCGGATACAGTTTCCGACGAAAGAATATAACGTCAAATTGGTTAAAGCCGGCGTTGTCATCAACGATAACTCGCAAAACGGCATGATTGAATCGGGAGAAATTGTCGATCTCACCGTGCGAATTCAAAATCAGGGAACCAGCATCGCGAAGAATGTTGTTGCCGTTATTCGTATCGGTGACAATGTCTTTTATGCCGGGAAAACGGCACAGGAGCGGTTTCAGAAATTCGATCTCGGCGATATTAGTTCCGGAGAATTCAAAGATGTTTCGGTAAAAATCTTCACCAATGCCGTTGCGACAGAGGTGCCGGTTTACCTGACGCTCTCCGAATACTATCGTGAGTACGGCGCGCAGAATATTCCGCTTGAACTCGCTTTCAATAAGCGTATCACGACGATGCAGGAATTTATCGTTCAGGGTAAAGATGCCGGAGCCGGTTTTGAAACCGGTGGTTTTTCAATCGATGTGGAAATGGACATTCCGTCGGGAACGATCCGGCAGAATGACGCCGTCGCGCTCATTATCGCGAATCGCGATTACCAGAATGCCGACATTCCGGATGTCGAATACGCGCAGAGAGACGGCGAATTCATGAAGCAATATCTGATGAAAACGCTCGGTTACCGCGAAGGTAATATTTTTCTTGAGAAAGATGCGACGCAATCGCGCTTCAAAACCGCTCTTGAAAAACTGAAAAATGCCGCCAAAGATACAGCCGACGTCTTTTTCTATTACGTCGGACACGGCGCTCCCGATCCGGAAAAGAAACGCGGTTTCTTTGTCCCGGTCGATTGCGACCCGAATTATGTGAGTATCGGCGGTATTGGATTGGACGATTTTTACCGCGATCTTGAAAATTTGAAAGCGAGAAATATCACAGTCGTTGTGGATGCATGTTTCTCGGGTTCAAGTGACAAAGGCATGATCATCAAGAACATCAGCCCGGTAATGATCGAAGTGGAAAAGAAATATATCGGCGCGCCCAATTTGACGGAATTCACGTCGGCGTCCGGCGACGAGGTCAGTTCGTGGTTTCCTGAGAAAAAACATTCGCTTTATACTTACTATTTTCTAAAGGGCTTGCAGGGCGAGGCAAATGTGAATAAAGATGGAATGCTGACTGTCGGCGAACTTCAAGCCTATCTTACTGAAAAAATCCCTTATGAAGCGCGTCGTTTGAATAATCGCCAGCAGACGCCGGGTGTAACGCCGGAACGAGATAACCGGATTTTGGTTTGGTATTAAAATAAAAAAACAGTGTACCCGATAAAATAGACCAACCAAACTCTCGACATTCGTTGAAAAATTTTATAACTTGGTTTGTCAGATAGCAATAGAATATGGAAGTATAAATTATGAATCGTTTCTCACTTGTCGGATTGTGTTTTTTATCGCTATTGAGTTTTAACCGGAGCCGCGCGGCAATTCCGGTTGTGATTGATACAATCAAAGTTTTTGATGAATCCGTTCCGCCGTTGGAAGCCAAGAATCGGACGCTGGCGTTCGCGCGGGAATGCGCTATCCAGAAAGCCGTTCCGGAACTTGTTGCAACGTCGTCGCTGATTTCAGACATGCGGGCGGAAATAGGAAAGACCGGTGAGGAACAAACTTCATTCAGCATTTTCGCGATTTCATCACAGGCGGGATACATCGTCGATGAAACCGTGTCGCCGATTGAGATGAAACCCGGCAACGGCGTTATCCGGTATCATATCAAACTCAAAGCGAAAGTCGAACCGACGAAAGGAGAAAGGAATCCTTCAATCGCTCTCGATCTTCAGGCAAAAAATAATTATCTTCACGACGGAGAGCAACTGATCCTAACGGCGAAATCCAGCATTGACGGCTACCTTTACCTTTTCTATTTTCTATCCGACAACACCGTTCTGCTGATGTTTCCGAATTTCATTTCGAAGGACAATTTCTGCAAAGCCGAGATACCGGTACAAATTCCGACGGCTGAAGATCAAAAGCGCGGCTTACGATATGTCGTATCGGCAATTCCGGACAGAAAAGTCACAGCCGAAAATATTTTTGGTGTGTTCTGCGTTAATAAAATCGCCGGGATCGATCAGTTTGTCGGTGTCAAACAGGGAATGGCGCTCGTCACCGGCGGCGACGAAAGTTTCACCGACTTTCAGAAATGGCTGGCTAATGTTCCGCTCTCTCAAAGAGTGGAAAAGGCGGTCCCGATTCATATCGTGAAGTAAATCGGTCTGACGCTGGATTTATTTTCCGTTTACCTTATTTTTCATCCGCTTATCGATTTTAACTTTAAGTAATCAGGAGTTGTGCTTAACCTTTTTCAAGTCTTGACACGACGTACCGGCACAAGTCTCCTGAAAATGTAAAATTCCTATCCTTACTGCAAGGGGGCTTGCGCCTGTTTACCAATTGCTAAAGATGAAAATGGATTGACGATTTCCATTAATTTGGCGGTTGTAAATTCAAGTAATACCAGTAAAATGCTGCTTCAAATCAGGATATAAATTTGTTCTTGAAATAAAAAAACACTATAATGTCGTCATAAGTTTTGCTGAATATCGAAAATTTTTATTAATTGAGATGAGTTAGTAAGAATGAAAATGGAGATCTCTGAAGATGAGAATTCAAATGATCAGGAAAGAAATGATCTGTCGGATTTGCTCTGTTGGTAATCAAAAAAATCGCTTTACCTATCGACCTCATTTGTTGGGTGATCAGAAAGAACTTGATCGGAATCCGAACGAAAAGTTACAACCCGCTGAAATTTTATTGAACGCAGTTACACATCGGCAATTGTCAGGTGGCGAAAATATCCTGTTGCAGAGAATCTCCGATATAAGAGGCGAACTATCGGCCTCGACAACACAGATCATGATGCAGGATTTCGGTGCGAAGAGGAATTTGTTCCGAAAAAATAAACCGGCTGAGAAATCCGGGCGTATTGTGACGAAAATAATCGGGAAAATGTATGCTGATTCGACGATTTGTGAGAGTCAGGGACGTTTTATTTTCAATCTGGTTCGTGAATTTCAACCGGCAGTTTGTCTCGAGTTGGGAACTTGTATGGGGATTTCAGCGGCATATGTCGGAGCTGCGCTTGAATTAAATCAAACCGGGAGGCTAATTTCAATCGAAGGCAGTGATTCTTTATCGAAAATTGCGAGAGAGAATCTATTAAAGATCGGTTTGACCCGGACGACCATCCTAACAGGTAGATTTCAAGATTGGTTGCCACAAGTTCTCCGTGAATCTGCGCCGTTTGGTTTCATTTTCATTGACGGACATCATGAAGAACAGGCAACGTTGAATTATTTTGAGGAGATTATTCCATATGCAGGTCAAAAAGCGATCTTTCTCTTCGACGATATTTATTGGTCATTTGGCATGAATCGGGCATGGCGGAAAATTCGGGCTGATCGGCGAATTGGTTTTTCATTGAACCGATCAATGATGGGCATCGCGCTCAAAGCCTAAATCACTTGAAAAGCGGTGTCCGCAGTGTTGAGGTATCAAGTGAGTCTTTCGTTTGAGATTCCATCCAAATTTTGTATTTTGTGACGGTTGTAAATATAAATGAGTGTAAAGTATCAGAAAAAGCCTGTAAGGAAAGTCGAGCACCGGCGGCAGGATGAGAAACGGTTGACGTTTTTATTTGTGACCGTCGTTTCTGTCCTGGCTTTTATCTTATTATATTACCTCCCCAAAGCGACGCCATCTCGAGATATTCTACTTCATGAAGGAAGAGGTTTGCTCAGCAAAACACGGCTCCAATTCGTCACGAGCGGTTTTAAAGAGACCCGTATGAATAAGGCGCCTGATGGTCAGATTTCCATGACGTTCGAGATACCGGAAAACCGGGATGCGCTGTGGGCTTTTGGCATCGTGGAAAGCCGGCTGAACGCCAACCGGTTAACGATCCGAAAGACGGTATTCATGGCGAACAACCAGGGATTCAAATTCTATGTGAATTATTTCGCCCAGCCGGTCGGCGTCATGACCTTTCTGCGGGAAGAAAAATCGCTGATCCAACCCTCTCCGGGCGTTACCGTTCCGGCAAAACCGCGATTGGTCGTCATTATCGACGATTTCGGATATAGCGATAACGAGGTGATTCGGGGATTTTTAGAGATTCCCGCGCGGCTCACACTTTCCATCATTCCCGGACATCCGTTTAGTCAATGGGTTGCGGAAATCGCCCAGAGAAAGCACAAGGAAGTGATCATTCACATGCCGATGGAACCGGAGAACGGGAACAACAGTCAGGGTGAAGACAAATTCATGCTGAAGTCAACATTGACTCCTGACGAAGTTTCGGAAAAACTTCACCTGGCTTTCGATGAATTACCGACAGCTGCCGGTCTGAATAATCACATGGGTTCGTTTTTTACGGCTGACTCGGAAATGATGCGGATCGTCATGAAGAGTTTAAGGAAAAAGGGAATCTATTTTATCGATAGCATGACATCATCGAAGAGCGCCGGATTTGAAATTGCCCAACGAGATGGCGTGCCCGCGGCGATGCGCACCGTATTTCTTGATAATAAGCGCGATAAGAACGAAATTCAGAAGCAATTTGATAAAGCGCTTGAAGTCGCAAGACGAAGCGGAAAGGCTGTAGCAATTGGCCATGTGTATCCGGAAACGTTATCGGCGTTGAAGGCGTTAATCGTCAGCGGTCTTTTATCGGATGTCGAAATCGTTTTTGCATCGGAAATCGTGTCATAAACAGTTAGAAAAATTATGCCGTATTTAGAAGTTAATTTAGATTCGTTTATATCCGTCGAAAGCATCGTTCAGACACCGCTTGCCAATCCGCTGAATCTGTTGACTTACATCGAATCCTGCGGCGTGATGGGAATCAGTTTTACTTTTCAACCGGAACTTCCGTTTCTGAAAAATATATCGTTGGTTAGAGAAATGACCGGCGCGCGGTTGAACATTCGTTCTTCCGTCGAGGCATCCAGCGTTGAGGGAAGCCTTTTCCTGAAACCGGACGTGCTGACACTGATCGATTGGGCCGATCCCGACCGTGCGATTTGTCTGCCGTCGAAACCCATCCGCGACATGCTCGATGCGGTTTCGGAACCGCGCGAATTTGCCGTCGCCTTACGAATTCACCCGCATCCCAAGCAGTTGAAAGAAGCCTATACGTTGAATGTGGATGAAATCGAGATCGCGACCGATCCGCTAACCCACCAAACGAATCGGCTTGGATATTTATCCGAGTTGGATGCCATATCAAGAACAGTTCGGTTGGCAAATAAAAAAAGCGTGAACGTCACCTGCTCGGGAAATTTAGACGAACGAACGATCACAGCCATTCGCGATGTTGCCAATGTCGAGTTTTTTTCGGTTGGAAAACACCTGCTTTCACGCGCGCTGGCGGATGGATTCGGAAATGCATTAAAAGAAATGATCGAACATATTGAAACAAGATAAAAGGAGAATCACTGAATGAAATTAATTACCAAGTTCTATAGAGGAACGATTTTAGAGAGTTTCCACGTCGGTTATGCCGTTGTCGTGGACGAAAAAGGAGAAACACTTTTTTCTGCGGGCGATCCTGACTACCCCGTATTTATTCGCTCGGCGGCAGCCCCTTTTCAGGCCGCAGCGGTAGTCGAATCCGGAGCCGTTGAGAAATTCAAACTGAACGAAGAAGAAATTGCGATGATCTGCTCGTCACACAATGCCGAATCCTATCATGTCGATCTCGTCGCAAATATTCTTAAAAAAGCCGATTTGAAAATTGAAGATCTTTTATGTGGGACGCATTCACCGTTGGACAAGATCAGTTATGAACAATTGATACTACAAGGCCGTCGGGCGACCGCCATCCACAACAATTGTTCGGGAAAGCACGCCGGAATGCTCGCCGCCGCTAAAGCGCTGGGGCTATCGACAGAAAACTATATTGGCGCCAACCATCCGGTTCAACAAAAAATATTGGAAAAGATCAAGATGTATTCCGAGCGGGAAAAAATCCCGACTGCCGTCGATATCTGCAATGCGCCGACATATTTTATGCCGCTGAAAAATCTCGCGCTGATGTATCGAAAACTTGTCGATGGCGTGGACGAATCCATGCGTAAAGTTTATCACGCGATGACGGGGCATCCGAAGCAAATTGCGGGAAGAGGTCGCTTTGATACCGATTTTATCATTGCGCTTGGAGGCAAAGCCGTGGCAAAAATCGGCTCAGATGGCGTTCGTGGTGTTGGACTTCGCACCGAGAACGGTCGGAATATCGGTGTCGCCATTAAAGTCCTGAGCGGAAATTGGGACGCGATCAATTCCATGACGCTCGCCGTCCTGAAATATGTCAAAGTGTTGGACGAAGAGACGTTGAAAAAACTCGAAGTTTATTCCAATCCGGTCATCAAAAGCTATACCGAAGCCGAGATTGGAAAAATATCGACAGAAATTTTACTGGAAGACTAATCCGACCGACGTTTGTCTCGGTAAAAAATAGCGGATGGGAATGAATCAAAAACCTACGATTTTTTTTGATCTCGGAAATGTTCTGGTGCATGTCGATAAACGAATGGCAATCCGAAAACTTTCGGAAATAACAGGCAGAAACACGATTGAAATAGCCGATCTGATCTCTTCGGAAAAAGAAGAGGCGTTCGAGCGCGGAGAGATGACGAGCCTCGAATATCTATCCTATTTTCGTGAAAAATTCCAGTTGCCAGAATCGCTGACGCTGGAAGAATTGACACACTGGTGGATTGTGCCGTTCACTCCGAATGAGCCCGTCCTGAACATGCTCCCGAAATTACGCCGGCAGACGAAAATATTTCTGCTCTCCAATACGAACGCAATTCATATTGGAGCACTCGAAAATGCCTACCGGATTTTACCGCGACTTGACGGAGCGATCTTATCCTATGAAGTCGGTTTTTTAAAACCGGATCGGAAAATCTATGAAATCGCACTGGAACGTGCCGGAGTTCGTGCAAACAAATCCATTTTTATTGACGACCTCAAAGAAAATGTCGAGGGCGCTAAAAGTATAGGAATGCGCGCTCATCAATATCTTTCCACGGCAGACCTGACTGCATTTCTCGAATCCGAGGGATTCGACTTGAGCTCAAACGGAAATCCCGCCGACCGATGAATTAAGACGAGAGGAATCGTATGGAATTTCAGGATTTGATTCTAAAAATTTCGATGCAATTTATCAATCTGGATTCAGACGAACTGGATGCGAGGATCGTCGATACGCTGAAAAAGATCTGTAAGTTAACCGAAGTCTCGGGCGGTTATGTGTTTCTTCTTTCCGACGACAGACGATATATCACCGGAATGCATCGATGGAACACGCAAAACGAAAAACCGATCATCAAAGAAATACAATCGACTCCCGTTACCCGTTTTTGGTGGTGGGCTGAGCAAATCCTGGACAAGAAACCGATTTACATTTCAGATGTTAAAAGCCTGCCCGACGAATGTGAAAACGAGAAAAAAGAATGTATTGAACGGGGAGTTCAATCGATTTTGATCATTCCGATGATTTTTAAAAATGACGTGATCGGATGTCTGGGATTTTATACGATAGAAAAAACACGAAAATGGTCGCCGCGTGAAATTGCCGCTCTTCAAACCGTTACGGACATCATTGTCAGCGCAGTTATCTCGAAAAAAAGTGAAAAAGCGTTGAAGGAATCGGAAAAAAGATACCGGTTTCTCATCGAAAATATCAATGATGCCATTCTCATAAATCAGAAAGGCCGATTCGTTTTCTTTAATCAAATGTTTTGTGATATGCTTGGATATACATCGGAAGAGCTATCGCAAAAAGAATATATCGATGTATTTACTGCCAAAGGGCTCGAAACTCTTCATGAGCGAGAAGCGCTTCGCAATCGGGGATTTAAAGTATCTCCACATTATGAAACGACGCTCATCAAAAAGAACGGGACCATCATCAACGTTCAGATAGATGTCTCCATCGTCGATTATTTAGGAGCCCCGGCATCTCTAGCGGTCGTCATGGATGTTACCGAGCGGAAAAAACTCGAGAAGGAATTTCAAGAGATGAAAGTGCAGTACCTAAAAAGACAAAGACTGTCTTCTCTCGAAACGATGGCGGGCGATATGGTACACGATATCAAAAACACGCTTTCCATTATCAGTGGCAGAGCGCAGATGCTCTCTGATCGGCTTCATGACCTCAAAGAACCCGACATCATTATCCGGAATGCCAAACAGATCGAAAAAATGGTCAGCGCCTTTTTAAAAAAGGTGCAAATGGAAAAAGATCTCAACCGAAAATCGCTTGACTTGAATGAATTGATCAAGACGGAAATAACCTTTTTCGAGTCGAATAGTTACTTCAAGAATGAGATCATCAAGCACTTTCAACTGGAAAAGAGTATTCCCCCGATTTCCGGCGCCTATGTTGACTTTTCTCATGGCATCATGAACATCATTCAATTTTCCGCTCTATCCATGGAGGATTCGCCACAGAAAATATTGACGATTAAAACGTCATTGGTTTCCGAGGGCATCTTGATTGAAATTTCATCCACCGGTAAAGAAATTCCGGCTGAAGTCGCGTCGGCTCTCTTTTCTCCAATGGAAATCGGCCGTCTCGGTTTTAACATAACAGAAGATGAGAACCGGCAATTACCCGCCGGAAATTTGTACCATTCATATTTATCTCTTCAGCCTTATGGCGTCATTTTCAGCGTAGAAAGTAAGCCGGGCGGCGGAAATACATTCCGACTGACCGTCCCGACATGAAATGAAACAGGGGAATTTTAATGACGAAATTCGTTGAAAAAACCGCGTCGGAAGAGAGTGAACCTCCTGTCTATCCGCTAAAGAAAACGTCTGATCAAATTGAAAGTGAAGCCGATCTTCAGCAGCAGATTCGACGGCTTAAAATACAAAATGAAATTCTTCAATCGCTCGTTCGGTTCCGGCCGGGAAAAGAAGATTTACCGCTGGAATTGGAGATGATTACGGCGGCATCCGCCCACATGCTGAACACTGACCGGTGCAGCGTTTGGCTCTTCGATGCGAAGAAAACACAAATCACCTGTATCGACCTTTATGACAGGAATCTGAACCAGCACATTCACGGCGATGTGTTGTACAGCAAAAAATATCCAACCTATTTTCATTTCATAGAAACCGAGCCGTTCGTGGATGCGACAGATACGTATACCGATCCGCGAACCTGCGAATTTAAAAACGATTATCTCAAACAACTCGGCATTAAATCGCTCCTCGACATCGCGATCATTTCGAACGGAAAACGGATTGGGCTTTTCAGCAACGAACAAATCGGAAAAGTGCGGGAATGGAGCGATGACGAGAAAGACTTCATTTCGGCGATGGCAGAACTAGTCGCGATTACTCTTGAGAATCGTGAAATAGTGAAGATGCTGACGGACGCCCGGGAAAACCAGAATAAATTTGAGCGATTATTCGATTCGAATCCGGAGCCTGCCGTTTTTCTCGATAAAAATTTCTGTATCATCAATGTAAACTCCCGGTTTACCGAAGTATTCGGATGGACAACCGAAGAGGTTGTGGGAAAGCAAATCAACGAAGTCGTTGCCGATACAGATATGCTTGGCGAGGCAAAATTGCTGGACATCGCAGCCGAGAAGGGTTATTTACATCATGACACACTAAGGAAGCGAAAAGACGGATCGTTCGTCCCGGTTTCCATCTCGTCAGCGCCAATCTATATAAAAGGCGAAATAATAAATTACTTCGCAATGTACAAAGACATCTCGGAGCAAAAACATCTTCAGGACATCAATCGCGTCGTATACGAAATTTCTCAGGCAGTTCAGGCAACTGACAATCTGCCCGAACTATACCAACATGTCTATAAAACACTCATGCGCCTGATTTCATCGAACAATTTTTACATCGGTTTGTACGATCCGGAGAAAAATGAAGTAACGATTCCATATCACATCGACGAAGGCGTCAATCAACAATGCATTTCGGATGAAGTTTATTCATTACTGGCGGAACAAATCATCAATTCCGGTAAATCGCTTACCGTGACGAAATCCGAATTGAGAAATCTGATCCAAAAGAAGAAAATTTCCAATGCCGGGCTTTTACCCGATGCATGGTTTGGTATTCCGCTGCGCGTAAAAGGGCATATCATCGGATTGTTCAGTTTTCATCATTTTACAAAAGCCGATATGTTTTCAGAAAAACAAATGGATTTACTCGAATCGGCCGCCGAATCGCTCGCGATAGCCATTCAATATAAACAGCATGAACTGCAGGTGCGTGAATCCGAGGAGCGTTATCGCCTGCTCGTCGAAAATGTCAACGATGCCATCGTGATCAGTCAACGTGAAAAATTTATCTTCTTCAATCAACAATTCGCCACGATGCTCGGTTATGCTTTCGGAGAATTGGTCATGAAAGACTACCGCGAAATCTACACGCCACGCGGGCTGGAAATCCTTCATGAGCGCTCAAAAAGGCGTGAGCGCGGCGAATATGTTCCGTCCCGGTATGAGACGATTTTCCGCAGGAAAGACGGCTCGATCATCGATGTCGAAGCCAACGTGACGATCATCGATAATCAGGGCGACAAGGCGACGTTTGCGGTCATCCGCGACATTTCCGACCGAAAACGTATCGAGCAGGAGCGGGAAAAAACCATTCAGGAACTTCAGGCCGCGCTCAACAATGTGCGAACGTTGAAAGGGCTCATTCCGATCTGCGCTAACTGTAAAAAAATTCGCGATGACTCCGGTTATTGGAGTGAAGTTGAAAAATATATTTCAGTGCATTCAAATGTCGATTTTACGCACGGAATTTGTCCGGATTGCATGAAAAAATTATATCCCAATTACAAGGATAAATCTGGTCAGAAATAGATAATTGGTAACAGAGGAAAGATGATGATTGAGCAGATTGGCTGGGTTTCAGTACTGCCACCGTTGGTGGCGATTTTGTTGGCAATTATTTCGCGACAGGTTTTCATCTCATTGGGAGTTGGAATCTGGATCGGCTGGACGATTCTATCCGGCTGGAATCCGCTGGTTGGAGTTGCCGCCACGCTGGATTCTTTCGTCAACGTATTCAAGGATGCCGACAATACACGAATCATTTTATTCAGTGCGATGGTTGGAAGTCTCATCGCTCTGACCCAGCGATCCGGCGGCGTCGATGGATTCGTTCAATTTCTCTTTCGGAAAAATCTCATCAAGAGCCGGAAAGGCGCCCAGATTCTCGCATGGATTCTTGGCGTTGTCGTATTCATCGAATCCAGCATCAAAATTTTAATCGTTGGTACGATCTGCCGTCCGCTGTTCGATAAACTAAAAATTTCACGCGAGAAATTGTCGTTCTTTGCCGATTCCACTTCAGCACCGGTTTGCATGTTGATCCCGCTAAATGCGTGGGGCGCGTTTGTTATCGGTCTGCTGGCGGCGCAAGGCGTGGCTGAGCCGACGAAAGTGCTCATTCAGTCGCTCCCGCTGAATTTCTACTCGATTTTTGCCGTGGCTACGGTTTTGATCGTCGCACTGACCGGTTGGAATTTCGGGCCGATGAAGAAAGCCGAACACCGCGTTCTGGTAGAAGGCAAACTCCTGCGAGACGGCGCAGTTCCATTGGTGGATGAGAGTATTATCGAGATGAAACCTATCGAAAGGAAGCCGCATTTGGCGAGAAATTTAATCGTTCCAATTTTAGTGATGAGCCTTTCCATGCCGGTGATGTTGGTGATTACCGGTCACGGAAGCATCACACATGGATCCGGTTCGACGGCCGTGTTTTGGTCGGTCATCATTGCCATTAGTGTCGCCGCTGTCATGTATCGGTTGCAGGGACTAATGAGGACGCAGGAGATCATGGACATGATTTTAAAAGGCGCTGGTGGAATGATATCATTGGCCTTGCTCATGTTGCTGGCGTTTTCGTTGGGAGGCACATGTAAAAGTCTCGGTACCGGAGCGTACATGGCGAATCTGACATCGTCATTCCTATCACCGCATTTGGTTCCGGCGATGGTCTTTTTTGTATCGGCGTTAGTGGCATTTGCGACGGGTACGAGTTTTGGGACATTTTCATTGATGATCCCGCTCGCCATCCCGTTAGCCGTTTCATTGGGAATCAACCTTCCTCTGACGGTTTCTGCAGTATTGAGTGGCGGCGTTTTCGGGGATCATTGTTCGCCAATATCGGATACGACACTTGTTGCTTCCATGTCAGCCGCATGCGATCATATCGATCATGTCAACACGCAATTGCCGTACGCCGTTTTGAATGCCTCGCTGGCTTTTATCGTTTACCTCATTATCGGATTCGTCGTTTAATATTTTCGCCGGCTCTCGTCGGCGGCCCGTAGTTAGCCATGTTAGGAAGAAAATGAAATTGAATGAACATAAAATCCGTGCGATCGTGTTCGATTTCGATGGTGTTGTCGTCGATTCCGAGCCGCTGTATGAAAAAGCAGAGGCGCGGTTATTCGCCGAATACGGTGTCACGATTCCGGAATCCGATTGGCGGTTGTTAAAGGGACTTTCTGATCGGGATTTTTTCACTTTGTGCAAAGAAAGATACGGTATTCATGAGGAATTGTCGATTCTTCAGAGAAAGGGCAAACGCCTGCTGGAAGAAGAATTTCTCCATAATTTGCACTATATCGACGGATTTGAAGATTTTGTCCGAGAAATCCGTCCTTCGTTTCTCACCGGTTTGGTTACTTCAACCAAGCGAACATTTCTTGAGTGGATTTTCCAAAATACACCGATCCATAATCATTTCGAGATGATGATCACAGCCGAGAATGTTGCAAGTCAGAAACCGCAACCGGAACCGTACCTGAAAATGGCCGAACTCATGCAAATCCGCCCGGAGGAAATGATTGTTCTGGAGGATTCAATCAACGGCGTCAAATCAGCGATGAGTGCAGGCGCGCTGACTATTGCGTTTCTGAGTTCTTTTCCCAAAGAAATGTTTGAAGCAGCCGATTTTTTCGCCGCCACGTATACTGAAGTCCGGGAAATTGTTCTCTCCGTCACTTCGTGTAACAAACTATTTTCTTGCATTTAATTGCTTGAAAAAGGAACTTACCGACCGCTTGAAGAAGATTTTGAATGTTGATTTTTACATGCTGAGTCGATTAACGAAAGTGAAGTCCTTCCGCCGAATTTCATTATTGAAATTCAGGAAACCGGTACTGTTGTCCGGTTTGATTTCTTCCAACCATTTCCAGATTATCTCCGTACGAGCCGTTTCTCATATCGGTTCATAACATTTTTATGCTGAAAAATCAATTGAAATATTATCGATATTCCATCATTGCATACACGAATTTTTCGCAGAGTGCAATATCACATAAATCCGTTGACCAGGGAAGTAAATAAATGGTAAAAAATATTCAATGGAACAGACGTCTGAAGATCGATCCGATTCCGATTTTAATGGAAAAAGGACCCGCGCCCGTCCGGTTTCTCGCGGCGTATCGTTTTTTTCAGGAGGATGAAGCGTTACAGGACCGAATGTATCAGGACCTTGTCAAATTCAAACCGCGCGAGCGGCTTCTCGGCACACAATTGAGTGATGGGACATGGAAACTCACCGAGAAATTTACGATCGAAGAGCATGCCAAAGGAATGCAATTTCTGCTTCAGTTGAAAAATTTATCCGCTCTGCTGAGTATGGGATGTTCGATCGACATGCCGGGCATTCAACACGGACTCATTGCATTGCTAAAAATGCAGAAATCGGACGGTAAATTTCCGCTGTTGTTTCATCATTCCGGCTTGGCGTTGATGCTTTTGGTTAAGTTCGGGCTGGCAGGGAATCCGTTCGTCGAACGTAGTTACCGGTGGATTTCAAAGCGCCAACGCGAAGACGGCGGCTGGCTTTCGGCTTCGATGGTTCCGTCTGACGTAATGGTCAAAACGGCAAAAAGCGGAATCTGGACGACGATGGTGATACTTCAGGCGTTGGGAATTCACTCGCGCCTGCGTAGTTCGCCGACGTGTGCCTCGGCGGCGGAATTTATCCTGAAAAATTATCTCGAGCCGAATCCATCGACTCTTTTTCCGGAACCGGATGCATGGAATTATCTGTACACCGATTACACGGATAACGGACTTTTCCGCGGCGGCACGCTGAGGTTCGTTGAATCGTTAGCGCCGCTCGCTGAATATCATGGCCGTCCGCAATTCAGAAAGGCGATTGAGTGGTTGTTGGAACAGCAATTACCGTCCGGACTCTGGCCGGCGGTCGTCGGCGTTTCTAAACACGGCGATTTTGAGGTGACGCTTCGCGTGATAACAGCGCTCAAAGAAATCGAGTACGCAAAAGCGGAACCGGTCAAGAAGCAAAGATCAGAAACCGAATAGAAGTCGGTTAATAATAAATTCATTAGGAGTCGTTCATGGTTGATGAACTAATAAAAGATAATGATGAACAAATAACTCTTGGTTCGTCAGTGCCGGAAATTCTTCCGATTATGGCTTTACGGAATACGGTTCTGTTTCCGCAACAGGTCATACCGATCTATGTCGGTCGCGAACGCTCGCTTCAGCTGATCGAAGATCTTCCGGAATCAAAGAAACGGATCGTCGTCGTCGCTCAGCGGGACGGCGCTGTCGAAAATCCCGAAAAAGAGGATTTGTTCGAATGGGGAACCATCGCGCAGGTTTTAAAAATCTTCAACATGCCGGATGGCAGTAAAAGCGCGATCGTTCAGGGCGTCGAACGAGCCAAGATTCAATCTTACATCCAGGAAGATCCATATTTCAAAGGAGCGATCGTCAAGGCGCAGGAAATTTATGTGCCGGGAATCGCCATCGACGCGATGGTCGTCAACATCCGGCAATTATACGGGAAATTGATCAAAGTCGCACCGTATCTGACCGAAGAACATACGACGATCCTGCAGAATATCCAGAATCCCGGCCGATTGGTTGATCGGACGATGCACCTGATTAATGTGCCGGTTCACGAAAAACAGGAAATCCTCGAAGAACTCGACGTAAAAAAACGTCTTGAAAAGGCAACCATTGTGCTCAACCGTGAAATTCAGCGCATCCAGCTCGGCGAGCGCATTCAATCCGAAGTTCAGGATGAGATCACGAAGACACAGAAAGAATATTATCTGCGCGAACAGCTGAAAACTATCAAAAAGGAACTCGGCGAAGACGAAGGAACCGTTGAACTCAAGGAGCTCGAGGAAAAGATCGCCAAGTGTAAAATGACGGATGAAGCGCGAAAAATCGCTGAAAAGGAACTCGACCGGCTGAGTAAAATCCCGGCCGCCTCGCCGGAATATACGGTTTCCAGAACCTATCTCGATTGGCTTGTCGATCTGCCGTGGGGCATTTATACCGAAGACAATGTCGATATCCGGCAAGCCCAGGAAATTTTAGATGAAGATCATTACGGGCTCGAAAAAGTCAAGACGCGCGTCATTGAATATCTGGCCGTGCGAAAGTTGAAAGAACAAACTGAAAAGGGCGAATCCATCAAGGGGCCGATTCTGTGTTTCGTCGGACCTCCCGGCGTCGGTAAAACATCGATGGGAAAATCCATCGCGCGGGCAATGGGAAGAAAGTTCATCCGGATTTCGCTCGGCGGCGTGCGGGACGAAGCCGAGATTCGCGGCCACCGCAGAACTTACATCGGTTCACTGCCGGGACGCATTTTGCAGAGCATCCGCAAATCCGGCAGCAGTAATCCGATCTTTATGCTGGATGAAATCGATAAAGTCGGCGCCGATTTTCGCGGCGATCCTTCTTCCGCCCTGCTTGAAGTGCTGGATCCGGAACAGAATTACTCTTTCAGCGATCATGATCTCGAAGTGACCTACGATCTATCGGAAGTCATGTTTATGGTTACCGCAAATATGATTGACTCG
>JAQUKI010000019.1 GCA_028719225.1 Fidelibacterota bacterium
TTTTCAATTCGGCGTTTAAACAATTGGTCTATTCGCCGCGAATGATCGTCTGGAGTTTCATCATCGTAACGATTTTACTTCCGGGATGGCGGCTGATGATGATCATTTTTCAGCGAAGAAATATCATCCGTCCTGCATCATCATTATCGAAAGCGTTGTTGTCGCGGCGTACGATCATCGCCGGTTGCGGGGAAGAAGGGAAGCGCATTGCCAAGAAGTTGCAGACGCACATCGAACATGGATTTGAGATTCTCGGCTTTGTCGATAAAAAATTCGTTCACGAAAAGATCGCCGGTTTTCCATTTCTTGGAACGATGGATGATCTTAAGGAAATTCTCCGCATTCGCAAAGCCAATGAAATCATTTTTACGACAGATCGGTTTAGCAACGATGATATTCTCAATGTGATCGACGATGTCAAAGGATCACATGTCAACATCAAGATCGTGCCGAAAAATCTCGATTTCATTCTGGGAAAATCAAGCGTCGAGAAAATCGAAGATATTCCCCTGATCGAACTGGATTATAATCTGTATTCGTTCGGGAATCGACTCGCCAAACGATTGTTTGACATACTCTTTTCAGCGATTGGCATAATTTTACTAACGCCATTCGTTTTTCCATACGCATGGATTCGGGGGTATCGCCTGCAGGAAGTGTCTTTTTTACGGGAAGATCACCGGCAATTCAACGCATTGAAATTCCAGAAAAAGAAGAATAACGGAAATCGTATTTTCATCGAACGGTTTCCATTATTATTTACTATTCTTTCCGGAGACATGAGTTTCGTCGGTAACGATCTGGTGACGGCAAATCCCGACAACCGGCTGTTTCGTTGCAAACCGGGGCTAACCGGTTTATCGCAACTGCAGGGAAATCATCGCCCCGACGAGCAGGACAAACAGAGTTACGAACATTACTACCTGCAAAACCATACACTGTTTTTAGATTTGGAAATCATTTTAAAAACACTGCTAAACATTTAGGCAAGACTATGTCTGAAATAATACTGGATTTTGAAAAACCAATTGTAGAACTCGAGAAAAAGATCGAGGAAATGTATGAAATGTCTTCGCTCGAAAATGTCGATCTGAGCGCCGATATTCAAAAAGCCGAAGAAAAGCTAAATAGAACCATCGCCAAAATTCATTCGAACCTGACACGCTGGCAAAGAGTTCAGCTCGCACGTCATCCGGACAGGCCGACAACATTGGATTATCTGAGCCGGATTTGCGCGGATTTCATCGAAATTCACGGCGACCGCTATTTTTCCGACGATAAAGCAGTCGTTGCCGGTTTTGCCACGATCGACGACTTTCAATGTGTCGTTATCGGTCATCAAAAAGGAAGCAATACAAAGGAAAACCTTTTCAGAAATTTTGGAATGCCGCATCCGGAAGGTTATCGAAAAGCCCTCAGAGCGATGAAATTAGCGGAGAAATTTCATAAACCTGTTGTGACGTTTATCGATACGCAGGGCGCTTATCCGGGCATTGGCGCAGAAGAGCGCGGTCAGGCGGAAGCCATTGCCAGGAACCTGTTCGAAATGTCCCGATTGAAGACACCGATCATTTGCATCATCATTGGTGAAGGCGCCAGCGGCGGCGCTTTGGGAATCGGCGTCGGCGATAGGATTCTTCTTCTGGAAAACACATGGTATTCCGTCATTTCGCCGGAAGGCTGCGCGTCAATTTTATATCACGATTCCTCAAAAGCGCCCATTGTAGCGGAAGCCTTAAAAGTCACAGCGCGCGATCTGGAAAGTCTGGGAATCTCCGATGAAATTCTTCCCGAACCGCTTGGCGGAGCGCATCGGAATCAGGAACAAACGGCGCAAACAATCAAAAATGCAATCCTGAAATATCTTACTGAATTAAAAGCGATCCCGATGGACGAACTGATCCGACAACGAGTCGAAAAATACAGTAAAATGGGCACATGGAGTGAATCGAACGATGCTCCGGCCGCAAATCAGTCTTCTATTAGCAGGAAAAACGAATGAATCAAATAACAGGAACGATCTTCGACTGGCTGATTCCGGTCGCGATTGTTTTATTTGGATTTTTCTTCGGCGTTCTCGTCGAACGGATAATTTCAAACAAACTCAAACAAGTCCTTCAGCGCACAAAACTAAAATCTTATGATATCGTCAATATTTCATTGAATAAAATTCCGACGCTTCTGGCGGGAATTTTGGGAATATACGGCGCACTGGCCTATATGCCGATCAGGCACGAAAGTTTTGTCATCGTCAATAAAGTGCTGGTCGTCCTGATTATTTTAATTGCAACAATTTCGATTTCCCGGCTTTCAGTCGGTTTCATACGGTTTTACGCTCACAAAAATCAGTTCCCGTCGGTGTCGCTGTTTACCAACATCGCCAAGATAACGGTTCTGGTTCTCGGATTTTTAATTATTCTTCAGTATTTGGGCATTTCCATTACGCCGATCCTGACCGCATTGGGTGTCGGCGGTCTGGCGGTTGCGTTGGCTTTGCAGGATACGCTTTCGAATCTTTTTGCCGGTATGCATATTATCGCATCGCGATTGGTTTCGCCGGGCGATTATGTCAAAATCGAAACAGGTGAAGAGGGAATCGTCAAAGACATCAATTGGCGGAATACGGCGATTCAGTCATTATCAAATAATATGATCATTGTTCCGAACGTGAAAATTTCAACATCGATCATCACGAACTACGATAAACCGCAAAAAGAACTGACTATCGGTCTGCCGCTATCGGTCGATTTTACGGTTGATTTCAAAACAGTTGAAAAGTCGGTCATTCAAATCGCGCAAAACGTTTTAAAAGAAATTCCCGGCGGCGTGGCCGATTTCGTTCCGTCGATCAGTTTGAATTCTATCAGCGACGGAAATATCAACTTTAACGTTTTTATCAAGGTTAAAGAGTTTACAGCGCAATTTGTGATTCGGGACGAGTTTTACCGCCGCGTTCATCAGGCTTTTCTGGAAAATTCAATTCCAAGCCCGATGACCAAACGAGGTGTTGTCCTTCGGGATAATAGTAGGAAAGAAGGAGTGGACGAATCCAATGTTTGAGTATCAAAGAAGCGGACAATATTTCGCGTTGGTCGCCGGAGGGATGGAAGAACTCGGCGCTGAAGAATTTACCGAACTGGGCGCGCGAGATGTTAAACTTTCGTATCGCGGCATTCAGTTTGAAGCCGATCCGCGAACATTATACATTTTAAATTATCAGACGCGGTTGGCGACACGGATTCTCGCGCCGCTCGTCTCGTTTAATTGCCACAGCACGGATTATCTTTATAAAGTGGCAAAGTCGATCGATTGGACGATACTTTTTCGCGTGGATCAAACATTCGCGGTGTTCGCGTCGGTTGCCAATAGCCACATCACGCATTCTCAATATGCCGCTCTTAAGGTAAAAGACGCCGTCGTCGATCTTTTCCGTGAGAAGGTCGGTAATCGCCCGAACGTCGAACCGGTTACGCCGGATGTCTGGATCAATATTCACATCGAAAATAATCATGCCGTGTTAAGCCTGGATACTTCCGGCGGTTCGCTTCACCGGCGAGGTTATCGCACGGAAACCGGCCCATCTCCAATGATGGAAACGCTTGCCGCCGCCATCATCCGGTTGACCGAATGGCAGGGCGAAAAACCTTTATACGATCCGATGTGCGGTTCGGGAACTCTGCTTTGCGAGGCGTTGATGTCTTATTGCCGGATTCCGGCAGGTTATCTGCGGAAGAATTTCGGTTTCATGTTCATGCCGGATTTCGACAAAACCGTCTGGGAAGCCGTCAGGGAAGAAGCGTATCATAACTTTCGGCAACTGCCGGAAGGACTCATCGCGGGAAGCGACGTTTCCGGGCGAGCCACAAAAATTGCGATCGAAAATGTCAATCATATTTCTTCCGGCAACCGTGTCACAATAAAGATGCTGAATTTCATGAAGATCGATAACCTTGAGAATCGTGTCATCGTCTGTAATCCGCCTTATGGAATCCGCGAGGGAAATCCGGAAGAGATCGCCAAACTCTACACCTATCTCGGCGATTATCTTAAACAAAAATGCAAAGGATCGACGGCATATATCTACGTTGGCGATAAGGAATTGCTGAAGTTCATCGGACTCAAACCCACGTGGAAAAAGCCTTTGGTCAACGGCGCGTTGGACGGAAGATTGGCGAAATACGAAATGTATTGATTCCCGATGTTAATATTTCCCAATTTCCGTCACTAATAGATATCGAAGACGTACACATCTACTACGGCAACATGCGACTTGCAACTATCATTCCCGGTAACGATATTTACACTGTTTAAAAGGATATTTGATTGATGAGGTTACTGAATGAAGTTAGATCCGAACGTTCCTTATAATGATTTACCGCTCTTACCGCCAGATTGTAATCTGGATTCACCGGAAATTCTGAAAAAGACTATTTCGGCCAGCCGCGCTTTGGCGGAACTGAAAGGATTGGGCATTACTATTCCTAACCAGAGCATCCTGATTAATTCTATTACGTTACAGGAAGCCCGCACCAGTTCCGAGATTGAAAACGTTATCACGACTAATGATGCCCTTTTCAAAGCCTTTGCCGCCAAGACCGGTCAAATCGATCCTGCAACCAAGGAAGTGTTGCATTATCGTTCAGCGCTCTGGGAAGGATATAATACTCTGAAAACTCAAAATCTGCTGACAACGAATGTTTTTATCCGTCTGGTGCAGACAATCAAACAGAACAATGCCGGTGTCCGTAAAACCACAGGGACGCATTTGTCTAACGACAAAACTGGCGAAGTTATGTACACGCCGCCGGTAGGCGAAAGTATAATCCGCGACAAGCTCGGCAATCTGGAAACCTTCATTCACACAGACGACGGCATCGATCCGCTCATCAAATTGGCGATCATGCATTATCAGTTCGAAGCAATTCACCCATTTTCGGACGGTAATGGCAGAACCGGGAGAATTCTTAACATCCTCTACTTGGTACAAAAAAATCTGCTCGACTTGCCGGTCTTGTACCTGAGTAAATATATCATCGAACATAAAAGCAATTATTACCGATTTCTGCGGGCAGTAACTACGAAACAGGAATGGATACCCTGGATTCTCTTTATGCTTGATGCAGTGGAACAAACTGCCAACTTCAGTCGCAAACGGATTCTGGATATTCGTAACCTGATGGAACGCACGGTGGAAAAAGCAAAGAACGAACTGCCGGATTATATGTATTCCAAGGAATTGATCGAGATTCTGTTCCATCAACCTTACTGTAAAGCACAATTTCTGGTAGAGGCAAATCTAGCCGAGAGGAAAACAGCCGCTACTTATCTTAAAGAACTTGAAAGAATCGGTGTTCTTATGTCTCGTTCTATTGGCCGTGAAAAGTTATATCTAAACATAAAACTTTATGAACTGCTTGCCGATCAACATGTCCAATCAATGCCCATATAGCAAACATGTGTCCATTATTCTCGGTTTACTGGACATATTGTTTCGATATGTCCAACGGCTGAACATGAAGTGTTACGGTATGGCCCGAAATACGTCGATAATTACATGTTCCGTCAGGTTCTCAAACCTGACGGCAGGGATCCAAATGATAATTTCCGTTGTTCGTTGCCCATGGATTTATCCATGGGGTAGAAGAATCTCCCCCAACCAAATTATCCTTATCGTCTCAGCGCTCCGCGCTGAAACGAGATTAAACACTGACGCTGATTGACACTGAATTGTTATGATAATACGGAGAATATGTGTCAGGTCTGAGGACCCGACACAACGATTCAAATATATATTGACAAAAGTATTGACAAAATAGAATTCTTCATGTATATTCGCCATTGAGGTTATAAAGGAGATTATATGAAAACTTACATTAAAAAGATTATCAGATGCGCGTCTTGTTTTCTTGCTTTTATGATCGCGCTTAGCGCCGGATTGAATTCTTGTGACAGTTCTACAAAACCAAAAGCCGAAAAAGCCAAATACGAAGTTGTTAAAGAAAGCGTTGTTGCAAAAGGATATTCTGGCGCACAAGGACTAACTTCTAACACAAAGAACTTAGGAAAAAGACTTGCTAAAAATTCAAGTGTTGAAGCCAAAGTTTTCTGCACTGAACCAACTTTTGATAATAATTACGAATTCATAAAAACACCAGCAGTATACAGCTTTTCAGAAAGTACACCTCAAAAAATATTTGAGTTCACATCAGAGGATTTAAATGAATTCAGAACATGGGGAATATATCCAAGCAGTGAAGGTGATAAATCCGATGGATTATCTATTGATGCTGTGTTAAGTCAAGGAGATTCTATTTTTTATATTACAAATGTTTCTGATAAATTATTTTTAATTAATAATGGAGCAAAAGAAGTTTATTTACAAAGCCCAGAATTAGTTGGAACATCAGGTTTAATTCAGGGTAAAGATGGAAAATTATATTTAGGACAAGTTCCAAAACAGAATGGTTCAGAAATAACAAATAAAAGAATAATCTCCATTGATAAAGATAAATCAATTAATACTGAAGTTGAAATTCCAGAGGTTGCAGGAGAAGAGCACGGAAGCTTTTACGGAACAATAGAATCTGGACAACACCTAAGCATGGCAGAATCAGATAGTGGTGAATTATATCTTGCAGATTTATCTACTAATCGAATTTACAAATGGATTAAATCAAGTGGATTAGAAGTTTTTCTTGAAGGTGCAGACATAAAGCATCCAAATTCTATAGATATTTCTTCAGATGGAAATTTATTTGTTTTAATAGGTCCAGAACTTGAAGCACTTCCAGGAGAAACAATAACCGATCATCCTCCAAAATTATTAAGTATAAACAAAGGCACAAAAGAGATAAATACATTATATGAATTTTCAGATAAAATAAATGCATACACAGTTTATGTTGGGAATCCAATACTATCAAGTACATTAGAAGAATATGTGTCAAAAATTAATTATTCTATGTCCAAACCTATAAAAGGCGAGGTTCTTGAATTAGAAATTGCTGTACAAGATACAACCTCCGGAGGGGAATAGAGTATATCGCTCCGCAGACACGATGCGTTAACTGGAGTTCAGAATTTTTAATATTGCCACGAGTTTTAACTCGTGGATAAAGATAAAATCACAAAAATGGGCTTTAGCCCAAAAGGAATCGGACTAAAGTCCGGGATTGTTGTCAGTTTATTTATCCACGACCTAAAGGTCGTGGCAATAGATAAATCGAAAAAATTAGTTATTGCCACGCGCTTTAGCGCGTGGATAAGGAAGAACACTAACAATGGGCTTTAGCCCAAAAGGAATCGGACTAAAGTCCGGGATTGTTGTCGGTTTATTTAACCACGACCTAAAGGTCGTGGCAATAGATGAGTTTGAGAGATTAGTTATTGCCACGAGTTTTAACTCGTGGATAAAGATAAAATCACAAAAATGGGCTTTAGCCCAAAAGGAATCGGACTAAAGTCCGCGATTGTTGTCTGTTTATTTAATCACGACCTAAAGGTCGTAGAAATATTTGCGTGTTTTGATTTTAAAACTATGGCTATATTTTTTCTTTGCACCTATAATTCAAAAAATAGAAGCAAGATGTAAAGAAAGCGCTTGATAATTTAAAATAGTGGTTTTAAGTTATCCGCTGTGAATTTGATAACAACGTTATAGAAATAACATTGAAGAACAAAAACGGAAATACTGTACCGGAAAAAAACATCGAGCGGCTGTTGCTTTATCGCCGTATTCTGGCCAATCTCCGTCGTGAAAAGAAAACGGCTGTGTTCTCTCATCAACTGGCGCTGATGTCGGACGCTTCGCCTGCGCAAGTGCGGCGCGACTTTATGCTGATCGGCTATTTCGGTTCGCCGGTTCGGGGATACGATATCGATCAATTAATCCAGAGCATTAACGAATTCGTCGATGCGCAGGAGGTTCAGAAAGTCACATTGGTCGGAGTGGGACATTTGGGGCGGGCGATTTTGAATTATTTTCAGGGAAGATCCGATAAGCTGGCGATCACGGCGGCATTCGACCGCAACCCGGAAAAAGTCGGGCGCGTTCTGCATGGAATTCATTGTTATCCGACGGAAAGAATCCAGGAGATCGTTAAAGCGGAAGGAATCGATGTTGCCATCATTACCGTACCGGAAAGCGAAGCGCAGGATGTTGCGGATCGTTTGGTTCAGGCTGGAATTCGCGGCATTCTTAATTATGCGCCGATCAAGCTCAATCTCCCGCCTGAAATATTCGTCGATAATCGAGATATGTTGTTAGCCGTCGAAAAGATAGCATTTTTCGCGCGGCGTCGTATAAGAAAGGAAAGCGTGTCATGAGCACTGTTGTTGAAACAATCCTGTCTAATCATCCGCAGGCAAAGAGGGATTCTCTGATCCCGATCCTTCAGGAAGTTCAGGAAATGGAAGGCTTCATCAGTCGTGAAGCGATAGCAAGCATCGGAAAGCATTTGAATCTACCGACCAGTAAAATTTATGGTGTGGCAACGTTTTACAATCAATTTCGTTTTCAGAATGTCGGAAAATATCATGTTATGGTCTGCCGGGGAACGGCATGTCACGTAAAAGGTTCAGCCAAAGTGCTGGAAGCGGTCAAACGTGAATTGAAGATCGAACCGGGCACGACATCGCGGGACGGTTTGTTCAGTCTGGAAATCGTTGCCTGCATGGGCGCTTGCGGTTTGGCTCCGGTCATTTCCATCAATGGCGAATTTCACGCGGGCGTCGAACCGGACAAGATCAAAGGCATTCTGAACGCCTATCGTAGAAAGGAATCCGAAAATGTCAAATAAATCCGACGACACTTGCTGTCACAATCATATTTTAAACGCCGAATGCGATCCGGTTTTGGAAGTGTTGAAGATTGGTCCGTCTTGTAGCGATGCCGAATCGACTACTCAAAAGAGAGCGGAATGGCTGTCGAAAATTCGTCGTGAATCTGTTGATAAGCCGGTGATTTTCATTGGAATGGGAACCTGCGGATTGGGCGCCGGCGCTGGAAAGACACGCGCTAAAATCGACGAATATCTGAAATCGAATCAGATTCAGGCTGATATTGTTGAAGTTGGTTGTATTGGATTATGCGTGGACGAGCCGATCGTGGAAATCCAATTGCCGGGCAGAAACAGGATCGCTTACCGAAAGATCACGGAAGATAAGGTTGAAACGCTTTTGGACTCATTATTAAAACAGCAGGTTGCGTTAGCGAAAAACCAAATATGCCAGCATCGTTCTGAAAAATTGACGCCGTGGGAAAATGTCACATTCTTTGACGAACATCCGTTTTTTGCGCCACAAACGCGCTGGGTGCTCGCCAATTGCGGGATCATCGATCCGGACAACATCGACGAATATATCGCCCATGGCGGTTATCGCGCATTGATTAAAACATTGAGAAATTTTACACCTGCCGAAGTATGCGATCTGATGGAACAAAGTGGGCTTCGCGGACGCGGCGGCGCCGGTTTTCTGACCGGAAAAAAATGGAAGTTTGCACTTGCCGAAAAATCCGAACAGAAATATTTTATCTGTAATGCCGATGAAGGCGATCCGGGCGCGTTCATGGACCGTGCGGTGATCGAAGGCGATCCGTATCGGTTGCTTGAAGGATTGGCCATCGCTGCTTATGCGATCGGCGCTACCAAAGCATACATTTACATTCGCGCGGAATATCCGCTTGCCGTTCGTCGCCTGCGCGAATCCATCAAGGAAGCAAAAGAATACGGTTTGCTTGGTCAAAACATTCTCGACAGTGGTTTCAATCTTGAAATTACAATCAAAATGGGAGCAGGCGCGTTTGTTTGCGGTGAAGAAACCGCGCTGATGGCTTCCATTGAAGGCAGAAGAGGAATGCCGCGTCCAAGACCGCCGTTTCCGGCCGTCAGCGGACTTTTCGGCAAACCGACTGTCATCAATAATGTTGAAACACTGGCCAATATTGCGGAAATATTAGCCAATGGAAAGGATTGGTTTTCATCATTGGGAACCGCGAAGAGCAAAGGCACGAAAGTCTTCGCTTTGTCTGGAAAAATCAATCGCACCGGTCTGGTCGAAGTTGCGATGGGAACGAAACTGCGCGACATCATTTTCTCGATCGGCGGCGGAATTCCGGACGGAAAGAAGTTTAAAGCGGTGCAAATAGGCGGACCCAGCGGCGGTTGCATTCCGACTCAACATTTGGATATTGAGATCGATTATGAAACGTTACAGACAGTCGGCGCAGTGATGGGCTCCGGCGGATTAGTCGTTATGGATGAAACGACCTGCATGGTCGATGTCGCCAAGTTTTTTATGGATTTTATCCAGAAAGAAAGTTGTGGCAAATGCATTCCCTGCCGTGAAGGAACGCGCCGGATGCTGGAAATTCTCCAGCGTATCACACGTAGCCGCAGAAATGAAGTTGGAAACGAGGCGCTGGAACGGTTCAAAGGAATCATGTATCTCAATCGGTTAGCGCGTGTCATTCAGGATACAAGCCTGTGCGGACTCGGCAAAACATCGCCAAATCCGGTGCTCAGCACATTGAGATGGTTCCGCGACGAATACGAAGCGCATATTTTCGAACGAAAATGTCCGGCCGGCGTTTGTACCGAACTGCTGACTTATGAAATCGATCCGGAGAAATGCGTCGGCTGCACGGCTTGCGCGAAAAATTGTCCTGCGAAAGCGATCATTGGAAATCCCAAGACACCGCATTTCATCGTTGCAGATAAATGTATCGGTTGCGGTAGTTGCGTCGAAGTATGTCGGTTCAAAGCAGTTACCGTTAAATAAGCGAGGTTGAAAAGTGATTAACATAGAAGTAAATAATAGACAAGTCAAATCAAACCCCGGGGAAATGATCCTGACCGTTCTGAAACGAGAGGGCATCAAAGTTCCCACATTGTGTCATCTTTCGGATTTATTTCCGACCGGCGCATGTAGATTATGCGTCGTGGAAGTCGAAGGCGTTCCGGGACTGGTTCCCAGCTGCGCTTTTCCCGTCAGAGACGGCATGAAAATTAAAACGCATTCGCCGCGTGCGATTCGCGCCAGAAAGACGATCATCGAACTTCTGCTGGCGAATCATCCGGACGATTGTTTATATTGCGTCCGCAACGGAAACTGCGATCTTCAAACATTATCGGAAGAACTCGGCGTGCGCGAACGTCGCTACTCCGGGAAAAAGAATGAGTATAAAGTCGATACTTCAAGCCCTTCCATTGTCCGCGATCCGGCAAAATGCATTCTTTGCGGAAAATGCGTTCGGATGTGCGAGGAAGTTCAGGGCGTCAGCGCCATCGATTTTATCAATAGAGGCAGTAAGACGATCATTGGAACGGTTTTTAATGAAGGTTTGAACATTTCGTCCTGCATCAATTGCGGACAATGCATCGCTGTTTGCCCGACCGGAGCGCTTCGCGAAAAGAGCAACATCAAGGAAGTCATGGACGCGCTGAACGATCCAACCAAATTTGTCGTCATCCAACATGCCCCCAGTGTTTCGGTGACACTCGGCGAAGAGTTTGGTTTGAAAATGGGGCAGGACGTTATGGGAATCATGACGGCGGCGATGAGACGCCTCGGGTTCAAGCGGGTTTTCGATACATCTTTTTCGGCGGATTTGACGATCATGGAAGAGGCTTCAGAACTGGTTTATCGCATCCAGAATGGCGGGAAACTGCCAATGATGACCAGCTGCTCGCCGGGTTGGATCAAATTTGTTGAAGAGTTTTATCCGGAATTCATTGAGAATCTTTCAACCTGTAAGAGCCCCCAGCAAATGATGGGCGCGATCATTAAGAGCTTTTATGCAGAAAAACAGGGAATCGATCCGAAGACAATTTACAGTGTTGCGGTTATGCCCTGCACGGCGAAGAAATTTGAAGCGGAACGTCCAGAACTTTCACAAGGCGGTATTCCTGACATCGATGCCGTTTTGACGACACGCGAGTTGGCGCGAATGATTAAAATGCGAGGATTGGACATTCGGAATATGGAACCGGAAGGCGCGGATTCGCCGTTCGGCGAACGCAGTTCAGCCGGAAAACTATTCGGCGTTTCGGGCGGCGTGATGGAAGCCGCAGTTCGCACCGCTTACTTTCTGATCACAGGCAAAGAGATGGAAGACGTTAAGGTTCAGGAACTTCGCGGATTGGAAGGCATCAAGGAAGTGCATCTGAACATCGGCGATTTGAAACTCGGCATTATTGCCACGAGCGGTTTGGGAAACGCCCGAAAAGTGATCGAACAGATCAAAGCCGGTCGTAAAGATATTCATTTCATTGAAGTCATGACCTGCCCGGGTGGTTGCATCGCCGGCGGCGGACAGCCATACGGAATCAACATGGACGCGGTTAAATCCAGAATGAAAGCGCTGTATGAAATTGATCGCGATTCGAAAAACCGAACATCACACAACAATCGTTTTATCAAGAAATTATATGAAGAATATCTCGAGAAACCGTTAAGCGAGAAAAGCCATCATCTTTTACATACACATTACAAAAAAAGAGATGTGCTCAAGTAGGATCGATTATGGCGCGCGATAAAAACCAACCGTTGATTATCACGATCAAAGACCGTTGTCGCATGTGTTACACCTGCGTTCGCGAATGTCCGGCAAAAGCGATTCGGATCGCCGACGGGCAGGCGGAAGTAATGCCAAAACGGTGTATCGGATGCGGCAATTGCGTTCGGGTTTGCAGTCAGAAAGCAAAAAAAGTTCTGAGTTCAACCTTTGAAGTTCGTGAATTTCTCAAATCCGATTCTCAGGTAGCGGCGATCGTTGCGCCGAGTTTCCCGGCCGAATTTCCAGAACTCGAGTATCAGACGTTCGTTAGTATGATCAGAAAACTCGGCTTTGCGTTTGTCAACGAAGTTTCGTTCGGCGCCGATTTATACGCCCGGGAGATGATCAACCATTTAGCAAAGAATCCTGAAAAACGCTATATCTCAACTGCATGTCCGGCTGTTTTCGCATATATCAAGCGATACCACGAAGAATTGATCGATCAACTTTGTCCGATCGTTTCACCAATGGTAGCCACAGGTCGAATGCTCCGTGAAATGCACGGAAAAAATCTGAAAGTTATCTTCATTGGTCCATGCATTGCAAAGATGGCGGAAGCCTACAGCGACGAAATGAGCGGTGAAATCGATGAAGTTCTGACTTTTGCCGAAATCCGGCAGATGTGGGAAGAAGATAATATTCAATCCGAAAAAGTCGAACCGACCGATTTCGATCCGCCGTACGGAATGAAAGGTGCGATTTTCCCAATTCACCGCGGACTCTTGGAAGCCTCAGGAATAAACGAGGATTTATTGGAAGGCGATATCATTTCTGCTAATGGGCGCGCGAATTTCATCGATGCTGTTATGCAGTTCGGTTCAGGTGAGATCAATGCGCGGCTACTGGATGTTCTCTGTTGTGACGGATGCATCATGGGCGCAGGAATGACATCGACGGAGCCGTTACTGAAGCGACGGTTTCAGGTTAGCGCATATGCCAGAAAATCCCAGCAAGACCGTAATCCCGATGAATGGGAAAAGTGGATGAAGCGATTTGAAAATCTTGATCTTTCGAGAGTGTTCATCCCATTTAACCAAAGAATTCCCGATCCGGATAAAGAAACCATTCGCAAGATTCTCGCCGGAATGGGGAAGTTCAAACCGGAAGACGAACTCAATTGCGGCGCATGCGGCTATGAAACCTGTCGCGAACATTCGATTGCCATTTATAAAGGTTTAGCCGAATCCGAAATGTGTTTGCCGTACACAATTGAACGTTTGCATAAAGTGATCAAAGAACTGAATATCTCGCACGAACAGTTGGATAATACGCGTCAGGCGTTGATCCAATCCGAAAAGATGGCCAGTATGGGGCAACTCGCCGCCGGTATCGCTCACGAAGTGAACAATCCGCTCGGCGTCGTTCTGATGTACGCTCATTTACTTGCCGAGGATTGTGATAAGAATTCTGAAATATACGGCGATCTTCAGATGATCGTCGATCAGGCCGACCGGTGCAAAAAGATTGTTGCCGGACTCCTGAACTTTGCCCGGCAAACGAAGGTTCAGCACAAAGCGACAAACATTTCGGAAATGATCGAGAATTACATTAAAACGGTTCAGATTCCAGCCAATATTCACATCCAGATTCTTCATGGAATCTCCGATCCGATGGCGGAAATCGACTACGACCAGATCATTCAGGTTCTGACGAATCTCGTCAATAATAGCCTGACGGCAATGCCGAACGGCGGTTCGCTGATGTTAAAGACGGCAGGCGATGCAGATTCAATTAAAATCAGCATCGGTGATACTGGTATCGGAATTCCGAAAGAACACATGTCAAAGATATTCGAACCGTTCTTTACGACGAAAAAAGTCGGACAGGGAACCGGTCTTGGATTATCGATCATTTATGGAATTATTAAAATGCACAACGGCGACATCAGTGTCGAATCCAACAACGATCCCGCCACCGGCCCGACAGGAACGACCTTTACGATCACATTGCCAAGAAAACGGAAAGCATAAATGTTGGCGACAAAACAAATATTAACCCAAAATAATATGAATCGAGGAAAATAATGAGCGTTGAAAACCCTCAAAAAACAATTCTTCTCGTCGATGATGACATCGATTTTTTATTGCAAAATCAGACGCAATTGAAAGCGGCTGGCTATCATGTTGTCACAGCAGAAAGCCAAAAAGACGCCGAGGAACTGCTCAAAACATTAAAACCGGACATGGCGATTTTGGATCTGATGATGGAACAGGTCGATGGCGGATTCGCGTTGGCTTACCACCTGAAAAGGAAATATCCGGACGTTCCGGTCGTTATTTGCACGGCAGTTACGAGCGAAACCGGCATGGAATTCGATGCAGCGACCGATGAAGAAAAATCCTGGATCAAGGCGGATTATTTTCTGCCGAAACCAATCCGTTTTGAACAACTGCTCGCTGAAATCGAACGTCTGCTGAAAAAGTAACCATTATGCAATACCTCCGCACATTGATCGTCGATGACGAACCCGGCATGAGATTGGGAATCCAGAAAGCGCTAAGCAAATACATCATGCGCCTGCCGGATGTTAATGAAGAGATCGGTTTTGTTATCGATCTGGCAGAAACCGGGGAAGAGGCAATCGAAAAGATCAACGCGAATCGCCCGGATATTTTGCTACTGGACTATAAACTGCCGTCGATGAGCGGACTCGAAGTACTAGAACAAGTGACATCGAAAGACAGTGAAATGGTGACAATTATGATCACCGCTTACGCATCTTTAGAAACGGCTGTCACGGCTATCAAACGCGGAGCGTTCGACTTTTTGGCAAAACCGTTTGAACCGGCGGAACTTAAAAAAACAATCGCTAAAGCCGCGCAAAATCTGATCCTCGCCCGCCATATCCGGAAACTCGAACAGGAAAAGCGTCAGGTCAGGTTTCAGTTCATTTCTGTACTCGGACACGAACTGAAATCGCCGTTGAACGCCGTCGAAGGTTACCTGAACATCATGAACGAGCGCGTTTCCGGAAACGACCTGTCTGCTTATCAGCAAATGATTTCACGGAGTTTATTACGAATCAACGGTATGAGAAAAATGATCGCCGACCTGCTCGATCTCACGCGGATAGAATCCGGACAGAAAAAACGCGATCTGGCAAAACATGACATCATTCCGATCGTTCGCATTGCCATGGAAACCGCTCTGCCTTCCGCGCAGGCAAAGGGAATCCGGGTGAACTTACACAGCCCGAGTTCTATCGAAATGAACTGCGATCCCGGCGAGATAGAAATTGTTTTGAACAATTTGATATCCAATGCCGTTAAATACAATCGAGACAATGGACAAGTTGATATTGATATTTGGAATGAAGAGAACAAAGTGACGATCGCTGTAAAAGACACAGGCGTTGGGATGACTCCGGAAGAAAGTTCAAAATTGTTCAGCGAATTTCTCCGGATCAAAAACGAAAAGACGAGAAACATCATGGGAAGCGGACTTGGATTGTCCATCGTCAAGAAGGTCGCGACCCTCTATGAAGGAAATGTTACAGTCACCAGTACGCCGGATGTCGGCTCCGTTTTCACGATCGTTCTTAATGCAAACACTTATCCGTCCACTGAAAATGATTCGAAATGACGTACCATACATTCCTCAATCATTAACTCACTGCGGTGGACGGAGCTTTTTAAAAACGCGCCAATAACAGGCGCACCGACGCAATCAAATTCACCTGAGGTGAAGGAATCATCTGACATCAAGGGATGGAAAGCGCACACGGCAGCATAGACTGTCAAGAATTCCCATCCTTTGATCTAAAAAGAATGGGAATTTTTATGGAAAAAAGACATCACTCGGCAACCATTACCATCTATGATCGAAACGCGGCATACTCGCTCGTTGGGGAAGTTCTGCATCAATATGCGAATGAAATCCTTTTGCGAGTCGGCTATCCGATGAAAGAACAAAACGTTGCCGTCATTTTCCTGATGCTGGAAATGACGACCGACGAACTCGGCGCGCTGACTGGTAAACTCGGTCAAATTCCTTCCGTCAAAGTCAAATCCATGACGCTGAAAATATGAAACCGGATTTCAAACAAGTGGAAATAGTAAAATCGTTTCTTCAGGGAGAAAACGACGATTGGTTGTTTTCACAATCGGATGGAATTCGCCGGCAAGTCTTTGGCGATGGCGTTTTCATTCGAGGAATCATCGAATTTTCTAATTATTGCAAACAAAATTGTTCATACTGCGGTCTGCGCGTGCCGAATAAAGAAATCGCTCGTTATCGGTTGACGAGCGAAGAAATTCTATTTTGCGTCGAAATAGCCGAAAAGCAGGGAATTCGTACAATCGTTCTTCAAAGTGGGGAAGATCCGTATATCTCCGATGAGTGGATCGCGGGCTTGATCGCCGAAATCAAGAAAAAATATTCCATCGCTATCACATTATCACTTGGCGAACGTAGTTTTGAAACATACAAACTATGGCGGAATGCAGGAGCCGACCGCTATTTGCTCCGCATCGAAACTTTCAATCGAAAAGTCTATGAAAATGCGCGAAAAGGACATTATTGGGAAGACAGGCTGAAATGTATTCAAATGTTGAAAGAATTGGACTATGAAACCGGTTCAGGCTTCATGGTCGGTCTGCCGGGTGAAACTATTGATTCATTCGCTGATTCCATTCTGGAATTGACAAAATTGAATCTGGACATGATCGGTATCGGTCCGTTTGTCGCACATCCCGAAACGCCTTTTAAAAAAGAATCAAACGGCGATGTTTTGCTTACTCTGCGGACACTTGCCATTGTTCGGATATTGAATCCGCTGGCAAATATTCCTTCAACCAGCGCGCTGGAATCCGCGCAGAAAGGCGCCCGACTGACTGGTTTGAAAGTCGGCGCGAATGTCATTATGCCGTCATTGACGCCTGAACGGGTCAAGGTTTTATATAATATTTATCCCGGTAAAAATGCTACGCGCGATACAACGGAATATTCAATTGAAGCCGTACGAAAGATGATCGGTGAGGCTGGATTGCACTGGTCGGATTCTGTTGGCGGTTCGCCCAATTGGTTGAACCGTAAACAATTAGAGAATACTTTATAAAGGAGTTCTTATGTCTGAAGTCAACGTCAAGGAATGGGTAAAACAGGTCGTCAAGCAGGAGGAAATTGATAAATATCTTGTCAACGGCGAAGATTTTATCGATGAGACGGAAATCAATTCGCACTTGTCAGCGACCGTGAATCCCGACAAACAAAAAGTCCGCGATATTTTACAGAAATCACTGTCAATCGAGCGGCTTGAACCCGATGAAACAGCGACGCTTTTGAACGTTACTGATGGCGAACTCTGGAAGGAAATGTATGCGACCGGTTTAGAAGTAAAACAAAAAGTTTACGATAACCGTATCGTTTTCTTCGCGCCGTTATACTGCGGAAACCTTTGCGTCAACAATTGTGCTTATTGCGGTTTTCGCAAAGAAAATTCAGAAGAAAAGCGCAGAGTCCTCACGATGGATGAAGTTATCGATGAGGCGAAAGCAGTAATCTCCGAAGGGCATAAACGCATGATCGTTGTTTTTGGCGAGCATCCCAAAACCGACGCGGATTACATCGCTCAAACAATCGAGACTGTCTATGGCGTTCGTGTTAAGGCACGCAACGGTTACGGTTCGATTCGTCGTGTCAACATTAACGCTGCGCCAATGTCGATTGAGGATCTTCGAAAATTACATGAAGTAGGCATCGGAACTTATCAGGTATTTCAGGAAACATATCATAAACCAACCTATGCCGTGGTTCATCCGGCCAATACTTTGAAAGGCAATTATCGCTGGCGGTTATACGCGCTTCACCGCGCAATGGACGCCGGAATCGATGACGTTGCCATCGGAGCGTTAGTCGGCGTTTACGATTGGCGTTTTGACGTGATGGGACTTCTATATCATACGATCGATCTTGAGCGTCAATTCGGTATTGGTCCACACACGATTTCTTTTCCCAGAATGACGCCTGCATCCGGTGCGGAACTCAGCACAAAATCCAACCATCTTGTAAACGATGCTGATTTCAAGAAACTTGTCACTGTTTTGAGATTGTCGGTTCCGTATTCCGGTCTCATTATTACCGCAAGAGAGCAGGCAGAGATCAAACGGGATGTCATAATGGTAGGTTGCACTCAGACAGATGCTTCGACAAAGATCGGAATTGGCGGTTATACCGAAGCATTGAAAGCGCTCAGTCTGGCGCAAACCACTGCGCAGGTCAAGGAAAAACAGCAATTCACGCTTGGCGATACAAGAAGTCTCGATGAAGTCATCCGCGAGATAGCCGAAATGGGAATGATTACCTCGTTCTGTACGGCTGGCTATCGATGCGGCAGAACCGGTGACAAGATCATGGGACTTCTCAAGGGATGCGTCGAAGGCAGATTCTGTAAACTCAACGCCGTGCTGACATTTCGCGAATATCTCGATGATTACGCATCTCCGGCAACAAAAGAGATTGGTGAAATGATTATCCAAAAAGAACTTGACGAGATCAAACAAATCCCATTTTTCCAAAAAGGAAATCTTCTTCAGACATTTCTCAAATTTTACGAGCAAGTCAGTTCCGGCGAACGGGATGTATTCATTTGACCGGGAGCCGCTTTATGATTCTGACAGATAAAATCAGTCATAAAATTCAGGACAGTATTGAACTAAAAAAGAGGCTTATAACTCTGACGGAAAAACTGAAAAACGAATTCGGAGTGGATGTTTGCTTCTGTGAAATATTCGGAAACAGATGGTCGTATGTTTCAGGCAATCAAGCGATTGACTTTCCTCAACGACGCATTCGCTTGAATGATACAATCGGATTGATCATCTGCGAGAATTCCTCAAATGACAAAATTGTTCAATCAATAATGAAAGATTTAAAATGATTACAACACCCAAAGGAATGAGGCTTCACATTGGCATTTTCGGAAAGCGAAATGTCGGAAAATCTTCTCTACTCAATGCATTGACCAGACAGACAGTTTCTATCGTTTCGGAAATTGCCGGAACAACAACCGATCCGGTCGAAAAACCGATGGAAATGCTGCCGCTTGGCCCCATATTATTTATCGATACAGCAGGAATCGACGACTTCGGTTCTCTTGGTGAAAAACGTAACAAACGCACCCGGAAAGTATTCGAACGCGTCGATATTGCAATAATTGTCACTGAACCAACCGGCTGGAATACCTATGAAGAAGAACTTTTATCCGAATTCTCCAACCGAAGGATTCCAATTATCGTCGTATTTAATAAAACAGATCTGGCGCAACCTGATGCGTCACTGGTTCAGCGATTAAAAGATAAAGGGATTACCATCGTTAAAACCGTTGCTTCCGACAAGATCGGAATTCTCGAACTCCGAGAAGCGCTGATCCATACGGCTCCGGACGATTTTATTAACGCTCCCTCGATTCTCGGCAACATTATCAAGGCTGGTGAATTAGTCGTTCTGGTCATTCCAATCGACAAAGAAGCGCCGAAAGGTCGTCTTATCCTGCCGGAAGTGCAGACAATTCGCGACATTCTCGATCGAGATTCTTACTGCATCGTGGTCAAAGAACATCAGCTCAAACTATCATTAGATTCACTGAAAATCAAACCGTCATTAGTTGTGACGGATTCGCAGGCTTTCCAGAAAGTAGCCGCAGATACGCCAAACGATGTTCCAATGACTTCGTTTTCAATTCTTTTCGCGCGATATAAAGGTGACCTGGCTGAATATTTCGCCGGAACAAAGACAATCGATAATCTTAAACCCGGTAACGAAATATTGATTGCTGAAGCATGCACGCATCATCCAATTACAGATGACATCGGTCGGGTGAAAATTCCACGTTGGTTGAATCAATACGTCGGCGGGGAATTGAAATTCACATATTACCAGGGACACGACTTCCCCGAAGATTTGAGTCGGTATAAATTGGTCATTCAGTGCGGCAGTTGTATGTTGAACAGGAGGGAAGTCCTCTCTCGCATTTATTATTGTAAGAAGGCAGGCGTGCCGATTACGAACTATGGTCTATCTATCGCCTGGACGCTCGGCATATTCGAGCGGGCTATCGAGCCGTTTATACAATAAATATTCACTACCGAGAACGCGGAAGATGATGATTATTTCATTTTCTCTACTTCAGTTTTAAAATCTTTGTCTTTTAAGCATTTTTTAAAGGATGAGTCATTAAAAGGATCGGGAAAAACTTCACCTTTAAGCATTTTTTCTTTGAATTTGTATGCCTGACGTAGATTGTGGAGAGCATTTTCTTTATCACCCATTTCGGCAAAAGTACAGGCAAGATTGTAAAAGAACATCGGATATTCCGGTTCTTTAGTTATTGCCCATTCATAAAGTTGTTTTGATTTTTCCAAATCTCCTGATATACCATATGACATTCCGAGTTGATCAATAAGAACGATGAACATTTTATTATCAAGAGTCGCATTCTGTTTTTCAAGATTCAATGCTTTCTCATATTGTAGCGCGGCTTTCTTATAGATATGTTGATTAAAATATGTATTACCAAAAATAAAAAAATCACTTGCAGTCACCAAATAGGTACTATCAATCCTGATATTTTTCAAAATAGATGAAAAAGGATCATTTTCACCTTCTTTATAATTGACTATAGACATGTGAATATCGATCCAATAATCATCATAGGAAAGGTAGGTCAACA
>JAQUKI010000020.1 GCA_028719225.1 Fidelibacterota bacterium
TATCATCAAAATTAAAAAGTACCAATAAAATTTCTTCATTTCGTTTCCTCCGTGTACCGAGCATTTTTCATAGCGAGATGCTCTTGAGTTCATTGACAAAGGACTCAAACTCGCTTTCATCCATCGCGCTGGATGCCATAACATACCGGTCGATCGGTAATTGCTGTGGGTCTTCGAGAACGTACCGCACGACGGTTGTTTCGTATTCATCATCCGAATTTGAAAGATTCAGTATGTTCGACAATTCTGCGGAAAATGTCTCGGTCAATGTCGATTCGGTTTCCGATAGAGCGGCGACAGATTGATTCGTCTGATGAACGTTATTCAACATAACGATCGAAACCGTTAAAATGACCGCAGTCAACGCTCCGAACGATGGAATCGCCCGCCAGAATATCCGGCGACGGATTCGATTTTCATCGATTCGACGGTTAAGATTGACGATCAATTCATTTGCAAAACCGTTGGGCATCTTGATCTTTTTCGGCTTAATCGATTTACGGATCGACAGCATTTCCTTGTAAAACGAATCACAGGATTTGCAAGTCTTACAATGCGTCTTCACCCGCGAATTTTCATCGGAAGAAGCGACACCTTCGATCAGTAACGGGATCAATTCCCGCATGTTTTTACATTGATTCAAAATTCACTCCTGCTTTTCTTAACGATAGGCGGAGGTTGTTCACGGCATGGGAAAAATTAACCTTTGCCGCATTCTCCGTGCACTCCATGATGGCGGCGATTTCCCTGAATGACAACTCCTGATAAATTCGCAACATCACGGCAACCTGTTGCCGCGGCGGTAATTTTCCAACCGCGCGCCTGAGTATCTCCCTTGATTCTTCCGACGGATGGTTCGACATTTCCTCCCGAACGGAATTTGCGCTTTCCAGACTTAGAAACTGATGCAATTTCTCACGACGCAGATAGTTGATCGCCGTATTGACGGCAATCCGGTAAATCCAGGTTCCCGGTTGAGATTGATTGCGAAATTTGGAAAGATTCTTATACACTTTTAGAAATGTTTCCTGCGTTAAATCGTCCGCTTCTTCGTGGCTTCTAACCATTTTCCGGAGCAAACAGTAGATTTTCTGGTGATTCTCACGAACCAGTAGGTTGAACGTAACTTCATTTTCCTTAAACTCTTTCTGACGCCCCAAAATGTTAAATTCCTGTACACAAAGTTTTAGACGACCATTTTTCGGTAAAGGTTAAATGTGACTTTCCAGCTCGCATCATGAGTTCATTTCATTTTGTGATCGGATAAATTCCGATAGTTCTCTTTCCGTTCGGGTAAGTCGAGCATCATTTACCGGCGTTTCGACGATCTTTCCACGCCGGATAAAATACAGACAATGTTTTGTTACATTTAATCCAGACCATTTTTTTAGTAATAGAGCATACAAATCCAGCTGAGCGCGATACTTTTCCAGCAGCGCTTCCGAAATCGAATCGCCAATTCGATCGGATTTAAAATCGACAATGACGAACGAATCAGACGCATCGCGCAGAAGACAATCAATCATCCCTTCGACGGTGACGCCTGCAAGTTTTCCGATAATTCCGACTTCCCGCTGAATTTCTGTCGCCGAACCTATCAGCGCTTTCAGCGGATTATCTTCCTGAAGTACCAGTATCGCCCAATCCGACAGAAATTTCGTTAGAGATTCCTTTTCTCCGGCTGACAGCAGAAACGGTGCAAGCGAGTCGGCGGTTTTCTGCATGAAATCATCCATGGTTTGGAAGTTCCAGCGGCTGAAAACCTGATGAATGAGCGTTCCAATCTCTGTCGGTGAAATCGGAAGCCGATCCGTTTCCGGCATAACGGCAACCGGCGCAAATTGATTCTGTTTTGCAATGAATTCCGCAAAGCGTGTCGGCGTCGTTTTCATCTGACTGACGGGAATTTTCACAGGCTCTATCATTCGCCAAATATCATCGGGTAATGGTATCGGCAACTGTTTAATTGATGAAGATATAGTCGATCCGGATTTTCGGTAATCTTCGAACAATTCCGCGGTTGTTTTCTCGTGTTTGACGAACAGTGATTTCCCCAAATTGGCATCCACATACGGTTTGACAACACACCAGATCGATTGATTCAAATTTCTTTTCTTACGAGGAGTTTCATCGGCAGAAAGAACCAGCATGGATTGTGCGCGTGTCGCTGCGACGTATAGCAGTCGTTTCTCTTCAGCCTGCGAGCGTTTGCCGTCACGAATTTTGAGATATTTATATAAAAACGACTGGTTGTCATCGAATGGCGTTTTCAGACTCAGCGCCATGCCTTCCGTCGGATGAAAAACCAACCGGTCTTTATTGACATTGAACTTGGACGAGAGAAACGGTACAAATACAATCGGAAAATCCAATCCTTTCGACGCATGGACTGTCATGATCGTCACGGCATTACCGGTTTCCGACGATAAATTCGCTTCGCCCTCGCGCACTTCAATCGACCGGTAAACGCCAACTCGCCGGATAAAATCGATCGGTGAAATATCGCCCGCTTCACTCCATTCTAAAGCCAGTCCGCAGAGTTTTTGAATATTGGCGACTGCCTGATTGCCATCTGCCAACGATCCGGCGATTGTCAGATAATCAGTCGCCGAGATGATCTTAGTCAGGATTTCTACCGTCGTCATACCGGAAAGACTTTTCTGAAGATCGGAATAGACGGAAAAAAACATGTCCAAACAGGCTTTTTCTTCCGATTCCAGATGAACCGATTTGGATAACGTTCCCGAAAAATACTGCCGGATTCCTTCACATAAATCCGATCCGGAATTGAGTTCCATCAGCGTGAAATCGCTGACGCCGAACATCGGAGACCGCAGGACGGCGATGAGCGCAACTTCATCGTAAAAATTCAGAAGAACTTTAAGGAAATTCACGACGTCCTGTACTTCACGGCGGTCGTAAAATCCGATTCCGCTCGCGACATAGAACGGGATTCCAAATTTCCGAAACGTCGATTCGATTTCTAACTGGTGTGTCCGGGAACGCAATAAAACGACTATATCGCCGAATTTCGCCTCGCGAACCGGTTCCGTTTTAATTTTCACGACCGGTTTACCAACCAGTTCCCGAATTTTCTCCGCTACAAATGTGGCTTCCGAAAGTTCGGATGTAAAGGCATCGGCGGAAACCATCGCATCTTCGGTTTCTTCCTCATTTTCAGAGGATACATCGTCCTTAACGATTAGAATTTCGACTGGAATCGAGTCGGTACTCTCTTTGAAATACGGATCGATCGGGACGGGATAATTCGCTTCGAAGGTTTCCTTCGGCTGATCCTTTCCCAGAATCGAAGGAAAGAAATCGTTGAAAAACGCCATTAGTCCGGGAATACTTCGGAAATTGAGGTCGAGTCTAAGCGGCGATTGTTCATTTTTCAGACGATTGAAAATCTCCACTTCCGAACCGCGAAACCGGTAGATCGATTGTTTCTCGTCGCCTACGAAAAATGTAACGATGTCGGGATTCAATTCGCAGATCAGTTCGATGATGCGGTGCTGAATAGGATTGATGTCCTGAAATTCATCGACCAACAGATGGCTGAACCGGGAAATATACCGCCGGATTTTGTCACTTTTTCCGGAAAGCAAGCGAACTGTTTCCGTCTCCAGACTTCCAAAGTCGATACGACCGGACGCGAACATCGTTTGACGATATGAGTCAATATAAATGCCCGCCAGCACAACGAAATATTTCGACAAACGGATTTGTGTCTTCTCTGTTTCCTCTACAAAATCGAATAGATTTTTTTCAATGGCTTTCCAGCGCTCGCCTAACTGCGACCGCAAATTCCGGACTGTTTCGAGATCGCCCGACCTATCTTTTTCACGGCCCTTGATCCGTCCGTCAAATGCCGTTTTCATGTCTGATCTCAAAGAATCGATAGAAATTATACCGGTTTTCCATTCCGATTCCGTCTTGAAAATCAAATCGAGACAATCCTGCAGTTTTTCACCGTTTTTCGGACGGGAGATCGCCCGCAACTGCGCTATGGCCTTTACATTTTCAGTATCATCAAAAAACTCCGAAAGCACCTGATGCGTAATCTTTTTATGAAGAATTTTCATCTCTTGCAAAAGTGCGTCATCAGACATCGTGCGAATGTGGTTCATCAATTCCGAGCATTCCGCGCGCTTGTTCCAAACCGCATTCAGCAGAGTATCGATCTGGGATAATTCCATCACTTCCAGCAATGCCGGAATTTCCGGATTGTCGGACTTCAATTTATCGTTCAGGAATCGTTCGGTAAAATCGGCACGCTGGATTTTTTCTTCGGTCTCGTCGGAAATCGTGAACAATGGATCGAGTTCCAGATGGAAAACATTATCACGAAGCACTCTTCCACAAAAAGCATGGACTGTCGAAATCGGCGCGAGATTGACCTGATCGATCAGATTGCCTCGAAGTTCCTGCGGGCAGATAAAATCTGTTTTGGATAGCTCCGCCCGAATCCGTTCCTTCATTTCATTGGCGGCTTTTTCGGTAAAAGTAATCGCAGCAATCTGGTCGATTCCTGCCGCGTGTTTACGGAGTATCTCCAGATAGCGATTGACCAGAACGGTGGTTTTTCCCGTTCCGGCAGCGGCACAAACGATCAGTGATTCGTTGATCCCCGATGCTGCTTTCCAATAGTCGCTATGATTTGTTTCAATTTCCTTTTCATTCATTTCGGACACCTTCAAACATCTTGGAAAAACTTACGAATTTCCATAAAATAGCCCGACTTAAAATATGAGGATAATGTGCCATTATATCAACCTTTCAGTTCCGATTGGATCACTTTCTCTCTGTTTCTCGTCGTAATCCTGAGTTTTGTAGCCCTTAGTGAAGTCATCCGAAAACTTTTCCATATCTCAGGCGAACATACGCGACAGATCGTTCATGTCGGCGTCGGGCTGTTGGTTTTGCTGAGTCCCACTTTATTTCTATCACCGACTCCACCCGCCGTTTTAGCGCTCATTTTTATTCTCTTGAACGCCGTGGCGCTGAAGCAAGGTCAGATGAAAGGAATGCATACAACGGAACGCACTTCGTTAGGAACGGTTTTTTTCCCGGTTTCGTTTCTCATCCTGATTCTCCTGTACTGGAAATCCGATCCGGTCATCCTAATAATCGGCATGTTGATTATGACCGTTTCCGATCCGCTGGCATCGATCATCGGAACAAGCGGGAAAAGGTCAAAAGAATTTCGCCTCTGGAAAGACAAAAAATCAGTAAAAGGATCATCTGCCGTTTTTATCAGCGCGTTTCTCATTTCGACAGTCGTCCTTTCGATAATCAAGGCAATCGCCGGTGAGCCGATTCCGGGAACCTTGAATTTGATTTTAATCGGCACCACCGTCGGGATAGTAGCGACGCTTTCCGAAGCGATTTCGTTCGCCGGTTCTGATAATCTGACATTGCCGCTTTTTAGCGCATTGCTTTTGGATATCATGCAAAAGCACACATTAAATGGTCAGTTTTTGGTTCTCGGCTGGATTTTATTCTCGTTTTTCCTGGCATACGCCGCTCTGAAACTCAAAGCCCTGACACTCGGCGGAGCCGCAGGCGCGATGTTGCTGGGCTCGATCGTTTTTTCCATCGGCGGGCTCAACTGGGTAATCCCAATGGCAACATTCTTCGTGTTATCCTCTATTTTGTCAAAGATCGGGAAAATTAAAAAAACACTTCTTAAAGGCATGGTCGAAAAAGGGAGCAACCGCGACATCATGCAGGTTTACGCAAACGGCGGCGTTTCGCTAGTCATGGCGGTGATGTATTATTTTACATCGCAAAACCTTTTCTACCTCATGTTTCTCGGATCGCTCGCGGCGGCGACCGCCGATACGTGGGGAACCGAGATCGGCATTTTTTCAAAAAGACTACCACGCCACATATTAAACTTTTCCAAAGTTCAGCCGGGAACTTCCGGCGGTATTACGATGCTCGGAACTTCCGGATTGTTCGCGGGTGCAGGTGTGTTGACACTGAGCGGCATTTTTCCGATCAACGAATCGATCAGCGCCGCTTTCTTCATCATCACGATCAGCGGAATTCTCGGTGCCTTCATCGATTCCATTCTCGGAGCGACCGTTCAGGCGCAGTACAGTTGCCCGCATTGCAGAAAAACGACTGAAAAAACCATTCACTGCGGCAAATACGAGACACTTCTCGTGTCAGGTTATAAGTGGATCGATAACGACATCGTTAATCTCGCCTGCACGACTTCCGGCGCCTTGCTCGTCTGGTTGCTTTATATCCTCTTTATGTAAAAAAACATTAACCGTCAGTTATTCTTCAACCGATACGGTTTTTCGGATTCGGCAAAGATCAAAATATTCGCAACGACCGACTTTACATCGTTTCACGTCGGACGGTGAAAGATCAAAATGTCCCTGAAAAATCTTGTTCAATAAAATTCCAATTTTAACAAGAGTTTGTTCGAGGAGAGATTCCAATTCATCCGGCTTGATAACACGCGAACGCGGTGACATCTTTTCGGTCACCACCGGTTTGAACCGTTTCCCATCCCGAAAAATGTACGTATAGGCGCCGGTAACGGATTTCATATCCAGCATCTGGCGCGCCGCAATCAAATAAAGCGCCAGTTGAAAATAAACGCCTTTTTCGACGCCATCTTTCATCGAATAAGCCGACGCGGAAGTTCGTTTGTACTCGACAACTTCCAGTGAATCCTGTTCCGGATTGACATCGATCCGATCGATCTTCCCGGAAAACATGACATTTTTGTGATGGCCATTCGATTCGACGGAAAATGCCGCGTCTTTCAGATCAAATTGCTTTTCTAATTGTACCGGACGATAATTCAAATCAGTAAATTGTAGCTCAGAGCGCACGAACGCCTGCAGTCCGTTTTTTAACATCTCCATTTGATTTTGCCAGACGACATCCGTAAAAAACCGAAATTTCGGTCGATAAGAATGGTCGATCCGGGAAACGATCTCTATAATCAGTTTTTCCGAATCTGTTTCAAGAAATGCGGAATAATCCTTTGTCCCATTCAAATACGTCCGAAGGAGCGATTCCAGCGCCTCATGGATGAGATGTCCACCAACCAGCGGTGTCACATCCATCGACGGTTCTTCGGGCGAGTAAATTTTCCAGACGTTTTTACATAAAAAATAAAACGGACAGCGGGCAAATTCCTGTATTCGCGAGACGGAAAATCGATCATTTATCAAATCCCAATATGGAGTGAAATCTGTAATTCGGCCACTCCATTCATTCTGCAAATGATCCAGCCGACCTTTTTCAATCCAGATCATGTCGTTAATTCGCCTGATATCGTCAGAATTCCCGATTTTTTCCGCCAATCTAAATCGATCTTCTTCGGGAAAATCCGATGAAAATATTGCCGCTTTAACGTCGTCTATGGAAGTAAAAGTGCCCGGTTTCGGCATCATTTCATCGACCGGAATCGTCTCAAAATGTCTATTACCTTCGGGAAGCGCCGACAACAAATCCATTAGGAACGGTGACGCGGGGAGTTGTTTTCCTCCGAATCCGGACAGCGGAAATGTGAGAAGCAATTTCTGTTCGACCGCCGAAACCGTCAGGAAAAACAACCATTTTTCTTCGTCGATGTTGAGTGATGTATCCGGAAAAATGTCTTCACCGACAATGGAATTCAATTTCCGGCGGATTTCATTGGTCAGCATCGGATTTTCACGGCGCACTTGCGGAAATTCTCCATCGGTCATTCCCAGAACGATCAATCCGTCGAAATTTTTCCCGCGCGCATCCATCACGCCTGAATAATAAAGACCGGCCGAAACATCATCACTGGAAACGATCGCCGGTTCCGCCTCAAAAAACCTACGCATCACCTGAGAATAATCTGAAAGTGTTATTTGATTGTGTTCGCCGGCAAGTTTGCTCATCGAACCGATGATCGTAGAAATTTGCTTAACGCACTCTGTTATTGATTTGTCTCCAGATTCAGGGAAATATTTCCGAAGTATTTTATCGAACGACTCTTCAAACTCCGACCATGTTGCCGAAGAAGGAACTGAAATATCTTCCAAAAACCGTTCGAGAACAGACTGGCGGGATTCCATTTTTTTCGCAAGATCGTCCTGAGAAATACGGTTGAATTCATCGGCGTCTGTTTTAACCGTCGCCCGCCACCGAATAAATTCCAGCCGGTTTTTATACTGCGTCAGCCATTCATGTTTACCAAATGGAACCCCCAACTCCGCCGTCAGTCGTTCGAGATCGTTGATCGCCTCTTTTCCATAGCGATTTTGAACCGCCTCGTGCCGAAAAATGTCCAATACTTCGGAACGGATAAACCGTTTTTCGTTTACAGAGGCGATCCTCAATAACAATTCCGCCGGTATGGTCTGCATAATTCGCCGATTCGCACTTTTCACCGGAATACCAAATCGCGGAAAAATGAGTGCGATCAATCCGGAATAATCGTATGAACCGCGAAAAACGACGCCTATTTTATCACTATTCAGGCCATCGCAAATCCAGCGTTTGATCGTTCGGGCCGCGGTTTCCACTTCCCACCAACGCGTCGGACATTGAACAACCTTTATCTCACAATTTTTCCAGTCATTGATCCAATTCGCCGATTTTTCGAGAGATGTCGCATTGCAACCGTTAAAAAATGATCCTACTCGGACAGATTCCAAGATTGGAGATTCAACCGATTCTCTCTTCGTTTCAATTATTTTACTATCTGAAAACGGCGCCGTCTGATTCCGAACGTAGTTGTAAACCGCACGTTCTTTGTCGGAAGGAAACGTAATGAAGGTCTGAGAAAACCGATCTGTCAACTTTTTCACTATCTTTTTCTGAATCGGTGTGAACTCGTAAAATCCGTCGATCAACAACAGATCGCCGTTTAAAATGTCCGGTCTGTCGTTCAGCATTTCCCATGCACATAAAATTTGTTCGTCAGTGTTCAGTCGCCGGCCGATTTTGGTTTTTTGACGAATTTTATCATATATATCCAACCAACCAGCAACAGATGGCTCATTCAGAGAACGGATCAGCGCTTGAATTTCATCATTTTTCAATCCCGAGTTTCTGATTTCTGCAAACGTTTTTTGTAAAAGCGCCACTATTCCCGTACGACAATCGGCATCACTTAGTCCGGTCCGGATGTTCAACCAATCTTCAGCGTCGCCAATCTGTTGATAGACAAAACCAGACTCGTTTAGAATTCTGTTGGCAAGTGAGACAAACGTCCCAACAAATAATTGTCCCGGTAATGTTCGCTGAATTCCCGATAGAATTTGATCTTTGAAGAATCGGATATGGTGTCCAGACGGCAGAAGACAGGTGACCGTTTTCCCGGAATCGAGCGCGCCGACCGAAAGCCGAATGATGCGAGCGGTCTTTCCTGAGTGAAGCGGCCCGATGATGTTGGTTATTCCCGACATGACGAGCAAATATAGAAGATAATTCATGAACTATCAAGATGATTCCCGACCGGAATTTCATCTCTTCCCAATTGTCTGAAACATATAAAATGGTTGGGACATGAAACGAATATCGGTAATTTATATCTGGAATTAAAGTTGGATTCTCAGTTTCACATTTTAGAGACAAATGAGCATTGAGATCAAAATCGTGAAAAGTCAGGCTGATCTGACGGCTTTTATCAAGTTGCCATGGAAAATCCATCGCGGACACAATAAATGGGTACCGCCGATTCTACGTGACGAATTTCGATTTTTTAACATCAAGGCCAATCCAGCCTTCTCCGAAAACGACACAGTTTTAGTGCTCGCATGGCAAAACAACCGACCGGTTGGGCGAATCGCCGGCATCATTCATAACCGGCATAATGATTCTTCCGGTGAAAAAACCGCGCGTTTCAGCTATCTTGAATGTGAAGAGAATATCGAAATCGCAAAGGCTCTGCTGGATTTTATTGAAAAATGGGCAAAAGATCGCGGCATGACGAAAATCATTGGACCGAAAGGTTTTTCCAATCAGGATCCTCAGGGATTTCTAATCGAAGGATTCGGGAACGAGCCGTCAACAGAAGCCTTTTCCAACTTCGGGTATATCGTGCGCTTTCTGAGCGAGATGAACTACGTTAAAGAGGTCGATTACGTGGTTTATAAAATACTAACACCGGAAACACCACCTGAACTTTACCGAAAGGTCTCTGAGCGGATTTTAAAGCAAACGGATTTTCAGGTCTTGGAATTTACACATAAAAAAGATTTATGGCCGTTCATCGTCCCGGTTTTCCGGCTGATGAACGAAACTTATCGGCATCTGCCGGGTTATGTCATTCTCAGTGAACAGGACATGCTTAATCTATCCAAACGATTCCTGCCGATCATCGATCCACTATTCGTTAAGTTGGTTACATTTCGGGAACAAGTAATTGCCTTTATCATCGGTATTCCAAATATGAATACGGGACTCCGCAAAGCCAATGGTCATCTCTTTCCGTTTGGACTTTTCTATATTCTGCATTCACGAAAGACAAGTCGCCAGTTAGATCTGATGCTCGGAGCTATAAAACCTGAATTCCGAGGAAAAGGTATCGACGCTCTCATGGGCGCCGCCATGGTGCGTTCGGCTCATGTTGCTGGTTTTGAATATCTCGATACAAACCACGAACTCGAGAGTAATATTCAGGTTCGCTCCGAGATGGAACGCGTTGGCGGCATGCTTTATAAAAGATACCGGATTTTTCAAAAATCCTTATAAATAAATACGGTTTTACCCGGTTGTAATGACTATATAATTGCGAATTATAAGACTCTTCGACGGGCGTCCGACGAAAAATCTATTGGAAACCAATTTTTTTTATTTTAAAATAAGCCGTTCTTTGAAATGGCTGGCGAAATATTGCGGACATATACTATAAACACTCAGCAACATCCTTAAGCGAAAACGCTTGAAGGATTCTCTCATGTGTTAAGTAATGTTGTATTGCAAGGGGTCTGAGTTGCTATTTTGCTTTTACCTCCCAGAAAGAAACATTATGGCGCAATGAGAATCGAAAAAGGAGATTAGAATGCAAGGTAGCAAACTTTACGTAGGAAATCTTAAGTATTCAGTGACCAACGAATCGTTGGAAGCAATTTTCGCCAAATATGGTGAAGTCAAAAATGTGAACATTATCGAAGGCAAAGGCTTCGGATTTGTCGAAATGGGCACACCCGAAGAAGCCGAAAAGGCCAAAGAAGGTTTAAACGGACAGGAATTTGACGGTCGCACGATGCGCATCGACGAAGCTCGTCCGCCGAAACCAAGACCCAAAAGAGAATTTTCGAATAACTAAACAAACCAAAACCCGATAAGTATATTTGCCAGCCATTTCCTGGAACTTTTATTCATCCATCCAGAATCTAAATAGAAAACCAATCTCGAATCAGGAGACTTTTCGCATCAGTTCATCAGCAGTCTTTCTGACACTAACTACTTTCGATTTTGCAATTTTATAGACAAACGGTTTATCTGCTGACTTGATGTAATAATAGTTATCAGCAACTTTCCAGCCGATCAATATCGTTCCGATCTCATTCCCGTTTTCGAAAAACGAAAAGATCAATTGCGGCTTATCGAGTCCGTATGGTATGAGATTTACGGGTGAATAACTAACGAGTTCATCGGCAGTCAGTTCTGAGATTCCATTCAGCCATCGTTTCATTGACTTTTCATCTGCTTCGGCGTTATCCAGAGATACGAGTTTCCAGCTAACCGAATCCGATTTCTCACAAACATATGATTTGTCGTCAAATTTCCATACGACTTTGTCGATTTTCCCTCTATTCATACTCACGATATTCTTATCCTGCAGGTCAAATGAACTCTTATGCAGGTTATCCGTCAGCCAATTTTCAACCGTAAAAACCGGATCACGGGTAGATTCCTTCGCAAATGAGGCTCCCGATTCGTCCTCCGGATTTTTTGTGCCGATAGAAAAAGCCGCTTGAGCCAGTGATTCTTTATCAAACAACCGAATTGTCAGCGATGGTAGTGATAAACCGTATTTGGCAAGATTTACTGGCTTTTCACTTTCAAACGACTTCGCTTTCGTATTTTGAAGTCTGTTCAAGAGCGACTGAACTTCATTGTTATCAGCCCGGATGGTAACCGGCGAAACGATATTCCAGACATCGCCGGATTTTTCCAGTATCGTTCTTCCTTTGATCTTTGAGACAATTTCGATCCGGCGTACATCGGCGGCGATAATGTGCATGATCTTTTTATCGCGAAAATCGAACGTATTTTTCTGAGCGAAGGTCATCAGGGATTTATTGGTTGTAAAAATGTCCGGCTTGTCCGGATATTTAACATAAACTGAAGCGCCGGTCGGATTCTCATCGCCGATCAGTAAATGTTGCGGAACGGCATCCTTTCCCGTTAATATAACTTCGGCGCGCGGCGAATCTAAGCCGAACGGCTCCAGCGCCGTTAAAGTGTCCAGAATTTTTCTATCGATGGTGGATTCCAGAAGCGAGGTGAGATTTATTGAAAGAACCGTTGTATCACAACCCGCGCTGATTGGTTTGACGATTGACCAGACATCATTCGTTTTCTCACAAACGACCGAATCCGATTCCGATCGGATTTCCATTCGGACAACGTCGTCCTTGGAAACCGAAAAAAGGAGATTTTCTATTCGCTTTTTCGATTCACGCTTCTCGCCGCCCTTAATCTCAAAGAAAAAGATCGCTATGAACAGCAGAACTAATATTCCCGTCAAACCGGCCAGATTCTTCCACTTCAAGGTTATTTCCTCCTGATAAAAACCATGATTCCGATGCCGAATGCAATGGCTGGTAAAATAATAACGGTCAACCATAAAACGGTTTTTGTCTGAGCCGGGCTCATCTCAACGAGGCGAATATCCGGCGCTTTCGGACGGATGGAAATGAGGTCTTCGTCGGATAATAGCCAGCTGACAATATTCATAAAAAGGTCGCCGTTACCCTGACTTGGAAAATAAGCATTCGATGCAAAATCCGAGTCGCCGACCGTTACGACACGCGCTTTAGTCTGACCGCTCGTTCCCGGCATTTTGAGTTCGACCGTTGTCGCGCAAATCACCGGAATGGGACCTTTCATACTGGCGGATTTAATATCGACCCGCCCGGTTTTGAGAACCTGATCGACGTTATTAACGGCGTAACTGTTCTCGCCCGTCAATGCGATCTCTTCAATTGAAATTCCTGTCGTGCCTTCCGTACTCATCGCTTTAATCGACCGCGCCATTGGGAAAAAAGTCATGGTCCCTTTCATGTCTTTAACAATCGGGTGGCTTGTATAATTTGAGATCAGTGGAATTTCAGGGCCGGCGCCAAAGAGACGTCCAACGCCGCTGACATCGATCAGAAGATTATCGCCAACTTCGACAAACCAGTTTTTTATGTAACCGATCAATCCGGTGGAAGGTCGCGGATCGAGGAGAAACAGCACGCCGCCGCCGTTGTTGATGTGTTTAGTCAGCATAGCGAGTTCTGGGTCGAAAAAGTCTTTTTCCGGGCCGGCGACGATGAGAACGGAAATATCTGTCGGGACAGAATCAGCGCCAGCCAACTGAATCTCAGATACATCGTAATTCTGTTCGCTAATTGCTTCTTTCGCTTTGGTAAAACCGTCACGCTCCGCTGAATTGATGTCACACTCGCCGTGTCCGGTGACGAAGGCGATTTTCTTGCTGCCTTCGCGGGTGACTTTAATGATGGCGTTCGTGATCGATTCTTCGGAAGCACTGGGAATTTGTTCCTCCTTGCCTTCACAGAGAACGACGAGATTGCCATAATTTTTCACGTTATATTTTTTCGCAATCGTCGGCTTCTCGTCGGGATCGACAATTTCCCACGTCAGCCGTTTGGTGTAGTGAGAATATTCTTTCAGCCTGTCTTCGACGGAATTTTTATTCAGGTCTTTGGCAAACGCGTAAATCTCGATCTCTTTATTCAGACCTTTTAATATTTTAATGGTTTGATCGGACAAGCTAGACGTTCCCGTCGTCGTGGAATCGACGCGCCAGGTATGACGCGCAAGGAAGAAATTCACGAGAATTAAAATCGCTATGGTGATAATAATGATAAATGCCATATTCCCGCTGTAAAGCAAACGACGGTCTTTGAAAAACCTCCGCACATCCAGCCGGATCAGTGCGTAGATGATTCCCGCCAACCCGATGACGATCAGTGTCAACAATTTCCAGTTCCAAACACCGACGATTGAATAGAGAATCAATCCAAAAAGCAGCAGGAAAATTCCAGCGGTTAAAATCCATTTATCGAGTTTTAGTTTTTCGATTTTCATCATTAACCTCTCCACTTAGAAGATTCGACGGATTGGTAAGTGCAGAACAACATCAGAAAAGTCAGCGATACATAAAAGACAAGATGGCTTGTGTCGAACACACCTTTGGAAAAATCTTCAAAATGCTGAACGATGGAAATATACCCGAAAAATGGTCCGAATATCTTTCCAGCGAAATCGGCAGCAAAACCGATGACCCACAGAAACATCGTTCCCGCGAATGTTCCGACAGCCGCCACAATCTGGTTTTCTGTCAAGGACGAGATGAAATTTCCGAGCGCGACCAATGCAGCACCCATCAAGAGCAAACCGAGATAGCCGATGAGAACCGGCATCAGTTGCGGCTTTCCCCAGATAAAGAGAAAAATCATGAACAGAAAAGTAACCAGTATCATCACAACATACAGAAAATAGGTCGCGAAAAATTTACCGAGAATGATCTGCCAGTTCGTCAAAGGTGACGTCAGGAGCAGTTCCATCGTTCCACTTTTTTTATCCTCGGAAAACGACCGCATCGTGATCATCGGAATCATGAACAGAACGATGACGCACGTGTTCAGCAGGAACGGACGGATCATCATCAGGTTAACATTCAGCGGAACATTCTGGCGCTGCATCATTGCCGCATAACTGTATTGAAGGAAACTGGTCAGCATGAGATAGAAAAATATGCCGGTGACGGCAAGAAAAAGCCCGATAACCACATACGCGATCGGTGAAGAAAAATATGACCGGACGTCCCGTTTAAAAATCGTATAAACATTTCCCATATTAGTTCACCTCTTCTTCTTTTGTCGTCAATCGCAGGAAGATTTCTTCCAGACTCAGCCCGGACGTTTTCATTTCTAAAAGACCCCAGCCGTTCTTCACGATCCGAGCCGCCAATTCTTTCCGGATATCGAAACCAACGGTCGATTCGACGACATACTGAGCCGTTTCCGGAATCGCGAGCGGCTGAATCGCAACGGATAAAACGTTCGGCGTCTTTTCGAGTTCATTCTGAACGTCCTGAATTGCGCCTTCGACTTCGAGCAGAATCGATTCGCTTCCTTTGAGCCGCGCAGTCAGATTATCAGGCGTGTCCATTGCGACGACCTTTCCATCGTTGATAATAACGACGCGGCTGCACGTCATGCTGACTTCCGGAAGAATATGCGTGGAGAGAATGACCGTATGTTCGTGGGCGAGACTTTTAATCAGTTCACGCACTTCGATGATCTGTTTCGGGTCTAAACCGACAGTCGGTTCGTCGAGAACCAACACAGGCGGATTGTTCAACAGCGCTTGCGCAAATCCGACACGTTGTTTATATCCTTTGGATAGTTTGGATATATGTTTTTCCAGAACGTCGTTGATAGACATTCTTTCGGCGACGCGGTGAACTTCCACGTCGATTGTATTCTTATCAACGCCTTTGATCGCGGCGACAAACCTAAGATAATCCACCACGCGCATATCGGCGTATAGCGGCGGATTTTCCGGCAGATAACCGATCCGCTTTTTCACTTCAATTCCCTGATCGAACACGTCGAAACCGGCGACTGTGACGGTTCCGGATGAGGCGGGCATAAAACCCGTGATGATCCGCATGGTCGTCGTTTTTCCGGCAGCGTTGGGACCGAGAAAACCCAGTATTTCTCCTTTTTCAACGGTAAACGAGATGTCGTCTACTGCTCGGACGCTCCCATAGTGTTTCACCAGATTTTTTACTTCAATCACTCGTTCCTCCTGTTAGAAAGTACTCACGTTTCGTTTTATCGACGAATTTCCATGCGCCGTTCAAGACCGACGGAATCCGGTCGGCAGTCGGAATCTGGCGGGCGAATTTGATGACATCCAATTCCTGAAATAATGTATTGACTTCTATTCGCGTCGCTTCGTCGGCATTGGTTTCGCATAGCGCGATGTTAATTTCGGTTGTGGTCAATTCCAGCGCCCGAATGAAGAATCTTCGTTCGATATATTCACGGATGATTTGCGAAATCTCAAAATAATATTGCGTCTGTTCTTCGACAGTCGTAAAGGTTTTTCCTTTCAGTTGCTCCAACTTCCGGAAAGCGGCGACATGCGGTGCTTCGAGAAACCGTTCGTCGAGCACTAACGGCGGATGTTCCCGTTTCCATTTCTGATAATACTTCCACCCGCTATAACACAATCCTGCGAGAATGATCAGAAAAGCGAGTAATTTCAATGGCAAAGCCCGGCGAATCGGAAACGGTGGTTTGATGTCTTTCAGCTGGGTTTCACCAGTCGGTAATACGGAAATGACGCGGATTTTCTGCGGATCAGTCGTAAACGTCATGATAGCAGTCGAATCCGACGGTGACTGCGCGCGAATTTCCAGTGGCGGAATTGTCACAGTTCCGGTGTCGAAGACCGCCAGTTCAAGTGTCCACGTCTGTGTCAGACCGTCATCGATCTTCTTCGGCTCGGAAAAACGATTTCCGACGACTTCTGTCTCGCCCAGTGTTTTTTCGATGAATGGAAATTGAAATTTTGTTCCTTCCGGATATGACAGACGGACATTCATCTGAATTCGGTCACCGATCGTGGCAATCGCCGTATCGATCCGCACCTGCACGGTGATCGGGATCGCCTGTGAAAAAGCCGGAACGAACAGCGTGAAAATCGATAAAAACACAAGATTAATTTTCAAGCCGTTCAATCTGTTTATTATTTTTTGCTGTATCATGTTGAAAGTCGCCGCTTCGGAATCGCTCACCGAAATCTTCTCTCTCTGTTCTTGAAAAATTGCACGAGCGGATCGACGTACGACTGTGAATCGTCGATTTGAATCAGGTCGAGATTCATATTCTTGGCGTCTTTGACAAACCGCTGGCGCTTTTGATCGATCAGGTCGGCGTACGTCTGGCGGAAATTAGCATCAGTCGTATCGACCCACGTTTCTTCCAGGGTCTCTGCGTCCTGCAATTTTAGCAAGCCGACGTTCGGAATTTCCTTCTCTCGCCGGTCAAGCAACTGGATTGCGATGACATCATGTTTCTGATTCAGAACACGCAGAGGCTTCTCATATCCTTCGTCGAAAAAATCCGAAATGACGAAAACGATTGCCTTTCGTTTCAGACCTTTGAGAAGAAATTCCAGCCCGTTTCTGATCCCGGTTCGCGGCGATGACGGTTTGAAATACATCAGTTCGCGAATTGCCCTGAGCGCATGGCTTTTTCCTTTGCGCGGCGGAATGAATTTCTCGACGATGTCGCTGAAAATCATCAGCCCGACTTTGTCATTATTTTTAATGGCGGAAAATGCAAGCAGCGCGCAAATCTCAGCCGCAATCTCCGATTTGAACTTTTCGTGGGAACCGAATGCGCCGGAGCGGGAACAATCGACGGCCAGCATCACTGTCAACTCGCGTTCTTCTTCGTTAATTTTAACGTACGGGTGATTGTACCGCGCAGTCACATTCCAATCGATCATCCGGAAATCGTCGCCGTATTGATATTCGCGGACTTCAGCGAACTCCATTCCGCGTCCTTTAAAAACCGAATGGTATTCGCCGCTGAACACATCGTTGACCAAATGCCGTGTCCGCAGTTCGATTTGCCGTACTTTTTTCAGAATTTCACGCGTCAGCATGATTTTTCCATCATTCGCATTGGGTTCTGGAAATCGGAAACTGAAACAGTTTCTTCACTGTGTTTCCGCTTTAATTATTTTACGGAACCTCGACTGTATCGATAATCCGCTGAATGACATTTTCAACGTTGACCTCTTCGGCTTCCGCTTCAAAAGTCAGGATGATGCGGTGCCGCAGAATATCCCAAACGACGTCGCGAATATCTTCAGGCGTCACATAACCGCGTCCTTGAATGAACGCTTTCGCCTTGCCTGCCATCGCCAGAAAGATGGAAGCGCGAGGCGAAGCGCCGTAATGAATTAGCGGTGAAAGATCGGACAGTTTGTATGCCTGAGGTTCGCGGGTCGCAAAAACGATGTCGAGAATATACCGGTTGATTTTTTCGTCGATGTAAACATCATTGACGACTTTACGGGCGCGTTTCAGATCTTCGGGCGAGATTATCGGATTGACGACGATCTCTCCATTCGTCGTCGCCATTCGCTTCATGATCTCCAATTCTTCTTCTTTATTCGGATAGGAAATGACGACTTTCAGCATGAACCGGTCAACCTGCGCTTCCGGCAACGGATATGTGCCTTCCTGCTCGATCGGATTCTGCGTCGCCAGAACGAGAAACGGATCGTCAAGTCGATGCGTATTTTCACCGATGGTCACCTGCCGTTCCTGCATCGCTTCAAGAAGCGCCGATTGAACTTTAGCGGGCGAACGGTTGATTTCGTCGGCCAGAATAATATTGCTGAAAATCGGTCCCTTTTTCGTCTCGAAAGCACCCGATTTTTGGTTATAGATCATCGTTCCGATCAGATCGGCCGGCAACAGATCGGGCGTAAACTGGATCCTGCGGAAAGAAGTATGAATAACTTTTGCCAGCGTGCTGACGGTCAGGGATTTTGCCAGACCGGGAACACCTTCCAGCAGAATATGCCCGTTACAGAGCATTCCAATAATGAGCCGGTCAACCATGTGGTTTTGACCGACGATCACTTTACCGACTTCCATCCGGATTCCGGAAATAAATGAACTTTCCTGCCGGATTCTTTCGTTCATCTCAGTCAGATTAAAACTCATAGATCACGCCTCATTTATTTTTTCTTGATGTCTTTCAGTTCGGGAATTTCATCCAGTGATTTTCCAAGATTTTCAAGTTCCCATTGCGCCGATGGAACCAGAATATGATCCGGGTATTTCTCGATAAATTTCGTGTAGGTTTCCTTGGCTTTGGCAAGATCTTTCATTTCGTTGGCATACATGTAACCGATCATAAACAGCGCATTCGGAGCTTTTTCCGACGTCGGATATTTTTCTATGATTCTCTCATAGGTCTTGATCGCCTCGGGAAGGTCGTTCAGGTTGTTTTTATAGATTTCCGACATTGCAAACAGCGTTGGGACGGCAAGCGAGTCTTCCGGATAAAATTTGATCAGATTCTCATATTCTTTGACGCATCCTTTGAAGTCCTGATCCTGATAACAGGCGATGCCTGCATCCCAGTATCCTTGCGCGCTCTTGTCCGGTTTTCCACATCCGATCACGGCAATAACCATCAATGCTGTCAAAACTACGACTGCTTTTTTACTCATTATTGTATTCCTCCCAGAAAATTCAAGTACATTCCCGATAATAAAAAACTGTGCCTAAGTTAATCAATTCGTTTCTCTCGGTCAATTCACAAAAACGAATCTGCGGTTTAAACCGGCAATTATCCGGCTTTGTTCCAATCACTTTTTTCTAAAAACGATATTCCCATCTTTCAGATCGATGTGTACTATATCTCCGGCGCCGAATTTTCCTTCTAAAATCATCGATGCCAGCGGATCGAGAAGGTGTTTCTGCAGAGTCCGTTTGACCGGGCGTGCACCGTAAATCGGATCCCAGCTGGCTTGTGCGATCATCGACCGTGCCGCTTTTGATAATACTATCTCGATTCCCATCGCTTTCATTTTTACTGAAAGTCGATCGAACTGTCGCTGGACGATCAAATCGATTTCCGATGGCAATAGCGGCATGAAGACGATGACTTCATCCACGCGATTTAAAAATTCCGGTTTTAGATATTGCTTCAACTGACTCATGACCGTTTCCTGAATGGTCGCATAAATCACGCCGATATTCTCTTCTGTAACGCCGGAAGTTTGTCCCATGATCGCCTGCGAGCCGAGATTGGAAGTCATGATAATGATCGAATTTTTAAAATTGGCAACACGTCCTTTGTTATCCGTCAACCTTCCGTCTTCCAGTACCTGAAGCAGGATGTTAAAAACATCGGGATGCGCCTTTTCGATTTCATCAAGCAAAATGACCGAGTATGGTTTCCTACGAATCGCTTCCGTCAGTTGTCCGCCTTCATCATAACCGACATAGCCGGGAGGCGCGCCGATTAATCGGGACACTGAATGTTTTTCCATATATTCCGACATGTCGATTCGGATGATGGCGTTTTCGTCATTGAATAAAACTTCCGCCAATGCTTTCGCCGTTTCAGTTTTGCCGACACCGGTTGAGCCGGTGAAAATAAACGTCGCCAGCGGGCGATTCTCGTCCTGTAGCCCGGCGCGTGCGCGTCGAACCGCATTGGCGACGGCCGTTACCGCTTCATTCTGACCGACGACCCGCTTATGGATTTCGTCTTCAATATGCAATAGTTTTTGACGTTCGCTTTCCACCAAACGGGAAACCGGAATATGCGTCCATTTAGAAATGATTTCGGCAATGTCTTCTTCGGTCACTTCTTCTCTCAGCAAAGCACGACCGCCTTGTTTTTGGATCAGCAACGCTTTTTCATTCTCAAGGTCATGACTAATCGCGGGCAGTTCCGCGTGTTTGATCTGCGCTGCCCGTTCCCAGTTACCTTCACGCTCTGCCTTGTCGCCTTCGATCTTCAATGTTTCGATCTTTTTCTTGAGTTCGTTGATCTGTCCGATGTGACGTTTTTCCTCTTCCCATCGGCCTCTCAATGCGCCTGAGATTTCTTTCTGTTGCGCCAGCTCTTTTTGGATTTTCTGATAACGCTCCTGTGATTCCGGTATATCTTTTTCCTTTGCCAGCGCACGGCTCTCGATCTCCATCTGACTGATTTTCCGTTCGACTTCGTCCAATTCCACGGGAAGTGAATCTATTTCAAGGCGCAAACGGCTGGCCGCTTCGTCGATCAGATCGATCGCTTTGTCGGGTAAAAACCGGTCAGTAATGTACCGATGCGAGAGTTCGACCGCCGCGATCAACGCCGCATCTTTAATCCGGATTCCGTGATGAATTT
>JAQUKI010000021.1 GCA_028719225.1 Fidelibacterota bacterium
GACGAATTCTTCAGGATTATCGATCGTTAACTTCGGCATCGGTTCGCCGAACGCCGCAACGATCATGGATTTGCTTATCGCAATCAAACCGTCCGGCGCTCTGTTTCTCGGCAAATGCGGCGGGCTGAAGAAATCGACGGAAATCGGCCATTTCATTTTACCGATCGCCGCTATTCGTGGAGAAGGAACCAGCGACGATTATTATCCACCGGAAGTTCCTGCCTTGCCGTCGTTCAAACTTCATAAATTTGTCTCCGAAAAAATCATCCAGCGTGGTTATGATTACCGCACCGGCGTAGTTTACACGACAAACCGGCGCCTTTGGGAGCACGATCAGCCATTTCACGATCACTTACATGAAATGACCTGCATCGCCATCGACATGGAGACGGCGACGATTTTCATCGTCGGGCATTACAATGAAATCTCCCGCGGTGCGCTGTTGCTCGTTTCGGATTTGCCGACGACTCCAGAAGGTGTCAAGACCGAGGAATCAGACAAACAAGTCACGGCTGAATGGGCAAAAATCCACCTGATGATCGGCATTGAAGCGATGACGGAAATCGGCGTTAAAGGTGAACCAATCAAACATTTTCGGTACTAACCCTTCGATGAGGAAAAAAATAGTCGTATATTTTGGCGGTTATGATTCGTAGTCACCGGAGGTTGAAACAGTTTTTCCTAACGCTTGTCGCATTGCCCGCACTGGTTTTGGCTATCGGGTTAGACGTTCCGGCAACCGATCCCGTTTATGATTTTCTAAAGCGATTGGAAACGCGCGGGATCGTTCGCGGCCTGAACGACATGGCGTTACCGTTCACCCGCGATGAGGTGGTTGCGCTTCTTCAAAAAGCGGCGACGAAGGAATCGGAACTCTCGAGCATCGAAAAGAGCATCTTGCGGGAATTCCTCGCTGATTATCGCTATGAAACCAAACGCCATGTGTCGTCTCTCGATTCGATCGACGCTCCAATTTATCAAAAAAGGTACTTTTGGAAATTTCCCGGGAAACTCTTTTCACGAGAGAACGGCGTCGAGGAGAATCACTTGCTGATGTACGAAAACGGAGACAACTTCTTCTGGTTCGACGTCGGCGCCCGCGCCCGCGTTGACTGGAAAGACAATCACCAGAAGCAGATGGTTTCCGATCGCTACTTATTCCGTGGCGCCCTGGGAAAGTCTCTCACGTTTCATACGTTCTTCGCCCGCATCGCGAAAAAATACAACCCTTCGTTCACCGAACCCTATGATGAAGAAATCGGCAACTGGAGCATGTTTCAACCGGATAGCGTGGTGTCCCTGGACGTCCTTCAATCTTCGCTGGTTTATCATAACGATCGGTTCGATCTTGGCTTGTTTCGCCAACCGATTTCGTGGGGTGCGAGCGGAACGAACAACCTGATCCTGTCGAAAAACGTGCCGATGTTTTCTTATATCGGATTCAACACGCGGTTCAAAGGCGTCAAACTGACATTTCTCAACGGTTCGCTGATGAATGACAGCACGCAATTCCGCGGTCTTTCTATTGAAGAACGGAACCGTTCGAAATATATCGCGGCTCATCGTCTCGATATCCCGCTTTTTCACGGAACGACGGCCATCGGATTTAGCGAAATGGTCATTTACGGCGATCGCGAGATCGAACTTTCATACGTCATGCCGTTTGGATTTTTCTGGGCGGCGGGTCATTCGCTGGAAGATCGGGACAATATGCTGATGGCGATGGATTTCAAGACAACATTTCTCAAAAATGTAACGTTTTATGGTTCCGCACTGATCGACGAAATGCGGTTCGGAGAACTCGGCAATCACTGGTGGGCGAACAAACACGCTCTTCAGGCGGGAGCGCGCTTTTCACCGACAATCGCTTCGATCCCAATCGATTTTCAGGCGGAATTCACGGCCGTGCGCCCGTGGACATATACTCACAAAACACTGACGACGGATTACACACAGAACGGCATTTGTCTCGGCTTTCCGTACGGCGCCAATTCGCAGGCATGGTTTTTTCAGATCGGTGCAAGTTTCACTCGACGGCTGTCGGTTTCGGGACAATTTCTGCATCTGAAACAAGGCATTGATGACGCAACGCATTTCTGGGGCGGAAATCCGACGGTCAGTTACGAACTTCGCGATACAACTTATGACCATTCCACAAAATGGCTGATGGGCGACATTCAGATTACGAACCTAATGAAAATCGTCTGCAATTATGAACTGTTTAACGATTTTTACATCAAAACCGGAGCGGAATTCAACGCCGTTGAACTGAACGACGAGCGGGAATCACACCGATTCGGATATATCGAACTGGAAGTCAATTTTTAATGACGAATCTCATTGAATTTTCCACCATTCTCGCGTTTTTCTATCTGCTGATTATGTTGGTGATCTCGCTCGGCCTGATATTTACCCGGACGACGCGACGACTTCGCCAAACACTTACTGTTTCGATCATCGTATGCGCTCGCAACGAAGCAAATGTCATCAGCCAACTACTTCAAAGCCTGACGAAACTCCGTTACCCTGAAGATAAGTATGAGGTCATCCTGATCGACGACGATTCGTCGGACGGCACGCAAAACATCATGAATTATTATGCCGCCGGAAAAGAAAATTGGAAAGTTCTTCATCATGATAAATCGACAGATCCGCTAAAAGGTAAAAAGGGCGCGATCTCGCTGGGCGTTCGCGAAAGCCGAAGCGAGATCATTCTGGTCACCGACGCCGATTGTATTGTCCCGCCGGATTGGATAACGTCGATGGTTTATTATTTCAGGCCAAGTGTTGGAATGGTTCTGGGACATAGTCCGGTCGAAACACGCGAAGGTTTCATGAACATTTACGAGCGGTTCGATACACTCTGCGAAGCGTCGGTCGCCGCCGCATCGACCTATTATAACAAACCAACTCATGCAAACGGGCGAAATCTCGCCTACCGAAAACAGGCATTTGAAGACGTCGATGGTTATAACAACGGCACGAATACCGATACCGGTGATGACTTTTTCCTGATGCAGAAAATCCGCACACACACGCACTGGCGTTTTGCCTATAACACCGATCCCGCCAGTTTTGTCCCAACCGAACCAATGACATTCGGGAAAAAATATATCCACCAGCAGCTTCGACGGAATAGTAAGGCGTTCAATCTGACGATTCCATTTTTTCTGCTCGGCATGATCGTTTTTCTGTTTCACGTCGTTCTGGCGATTCTGTTGTTTTCGCCGTCACTCTGGAACTGGCTCGGAATTTTATTGCTATTCAAGTTTTTGTCCGAATTCATTGCGACCTATCACGGCGCCAGACTTTTCGGACAGACCGATCTGCTGAAATATTTTCCCATCCTGTGGATAATTTATCCGGTTTGTTACCTGACATCACAGTTGGTCGGATCGCTGAAACTTTATCGATGGAAATGAGCCGATAGTGAATCGCCGACCTGCATTATATTACGTCAAAAGCATCGTTGTTCTGGTGCTCAAATTAGCGATCAGCGTTCTCTTGGTCCGGATCGCTATCCGAAAGGTCGATCTCTCAGAACTCGGACAGATTTATGGAACGATTGATGTGTTTGAAGCGGCGGCGATTGCACTATTCATCCTCGCGAACTGGTCGCTTCAGATCGTCCGCTGGGGAAGGATTTTACGAAGCAACGGCGTTCCGGCAAGTTTTATCGAAACACTGAAATCTTACTTTATCGGCTATACGTTCCGCCTGCTTATCCCGGGCGGCTACGCGGAATTCCTGAAAATTTACTATCTGAACGGCAAGCGGCGGCTCGGCTTTATCGCCTATGGTGTGGAAATGATTACGATGGCTGTGACACAGGTTTTAACGATGGCGGTAGCGGGATTTTTTATATTTCCAAAACAATGGTTTTTCTTTGTCATTCTCGCGATCTGCGCCATTGCAACCTGCGTTTTTCTTCCGTATCTGCGAAAAATAAAATTCATCGGGAAATTCATCCCGGATCAAACTCTGCAATATTCACTGATCCTGCAATCCGGCTTGTTGACGCTCGCTTCACTCGTCGCTATCAACTGGCAATATCATTTCATCCTGAATTGGTCGGGAACGATTTCATGGTTGTCGTGCGCAGCAGCAGTGATTTTTATTTTATGTTCCGGGAGTGTGCCTTTCACATTTGCCGGATTGGGAGTGCGGGAAAACCTGTCGATCTATTTGTTTGGATTGTTTGGTGTAAAATCGTCCGTCGCAGTTGCGACAAGCTTATTTATCTTTTCGACGAATTTTGTTCTGCCCGCGTTAATCGGGTTAGTGTTCATCCTGCTTCATCAGGTCAAGCGGCGTTCGCTTCCGGTTCCAGTCCATTCGATTCCCCCAGAAGCTTAAAATTCCCATCACTGCCACGTAAAACGGCTGAACTAAAAACCACGGAATGAACAGGCGGCACAGTTCTGTCTGCCGGAATAATCGCGTTCCCCGCCAGGCGACCAAGCCCTCACCGATTAATTTCAAGGTAACGAGAATGCCGAGCGGCGCTATTCCAACGATTCCCGTCAACCAACCGATCAAGTATGCGATTGGCGCGAGATTGGCAATGAATGTAGAGACGATCACCACGAAAAACGGAATATTTAGATGAACCATGTAATTGGCATCCGCCGCCCAGCGCGCCCGCTGTCGGATCAAATCGAAAAGCGTATCGACCGGCTGCGTCCGAACAACCGAGCGCGGATCGAAATTGAAAACGATTTTTAAAGACGATTTCTTTTTAATGATTTGCATGAAAAGCGAGTCGTCGCCGCCGATCCGGTCACGAATGTCTTTGTAGCCGCCAACATCCCGGAACAGGGATTTCCGAAACGCAAGACAGTTACCGGCGCAACCCCATACAAGATTCAGGTTCAATGTCGCACACTCGGCCGTCATTAACATTAAATAATCCAGCGCCTGAAGTCGATGGAAAATCCGGCGATTGTACTGAAATCTGCCGTAGCCGGCCACCATACCGACCTCTTCATCGAAACAGCCCGCCATCGACGAAATCCAACCGGATTGAAGTTCGCAATCGGCGTCGGTCGTCAGAATGATCTCCCCTTTGGCATTCTCTATGCCCAAATTCATTGCGGCTTTTTTTAAAGTAAAATCCGAGACGATTCCACGGGTAGAGAGAATTTTTAAATTCGGATTCTGCTGCTCGGCTTCTTTCAGAATGGCAAGCGACTTGTCTTCGGATTCATTATCGACAATGATGATTTCATAGCGGTCGGCGGAATAATCCTGTTCGGCGAGACTGTCCAGCAGTCGATCTATATGTTGTTCCTCGTTTTTCGCCGCGATGACAACGCTGACAAACGGGCGGTTGATTTTTTTTGGATGAAACGAATATCTCAGTCCGATCACATAAATAATTAGAGACACAAAGTAAATCGAAGAAAAGGCCAGCACGATCCAGAAAATGACATTCAACATAAAATCCGCTTTTTCATCGTGATTGATTTCATGATTTAAAAGCCGACGCGTCGTGAATATTTTCGATGAACACGATATTTTCATCCCGCTCGGTTACCGGCGTTACGGCGATGAACCATTTCATTCCCAGATAAAATATTACAATCGCGACTACAATCAGCGCCGGATGCGTATGCCCATAAAATTCATACCATGATAACGCACCGTCCGGCAGATTGGAAAAAAGCACCGCAAATCCATTGTTGATCATATGCAGGAAGAGTGAAATCCATATCGAACCGGTTCGCCATGCGATATATCCGAGAAAGACGCCGATAATGTAAATCTGGACAATTCCCCACGGATTGGAATGAACCAGCGCGAATGTCAATGCCGAATAGAGTGCGGCTTTCGTCACATCATTGAGCCGATATTCCAGAATACGCTGAAAAAAACCACGAAAAAGCATTTCTTCGAACAGCGGTCCAAGAATCACGATAAAACCGATGATGACAATCGCCGATGGAATGGAATCAATCGTCATAATCCTGTTGATCTGCTCGAAAATCTCGGGAATCGGAAAAAACATCTGAACGAGCCGGTCCAGCTCATCCATGATGATAACCATTCCGAGACCAACCGGTAAAATGGCGACGAGCGACTTCAACGAAACAGACTTCATTCGGAAAAATGTGTGGTATGACGAACCGAGTCTTTTGCAGAATTTTGCCACCGGCAACAGCATCAAACCTTCGCCGACCAGCAATCCGAGATACGTGGCATCGTCGATATAATTTTCAAGCGCCGCTACGGTTGTAATAAGAATGGCGGCCGTCATTCCGAAAATGACGCTAAAGATCAACAGGAAGACCGCCGTTTTTGTTTTTGGAATAATTTCAGGCATTATTTCTCCGGACTGGTCGCCCGATTTTTAGTCAGTTTATTGAGTTCCAGGCGGATCGTTTCGTTAAATTTTGCATCGTAGCCACGTTTATAGAAAGCCACTTTTCCATTTTCGTTGATCAGCACCAGCGTCGGCGTGCTGATAGCTTTGTATTTCCCGGCGATTCCACCCCAACGGTCGATCAGAACCGGAATCGACCAGTTCATCGCGGCAACATAAGGTTTGACGGTTTCTTCCGATTCGCTGATGTCGATCAGGCAAAACTCAACCTGCGGAAATTCCTGCCGAAGCTCATGCAGAAAACCGATTTCCTGCCGGCATGGAGCGCATGTCGTGCTGAAAAAACTGATCAGAATCGGTGTTCGTTTTTCCGGTTGTATTTTCGGTCCGACTTTCTTACTTAGGAAAAAATCGACTCCGTTAAGATTTTTCGCGTAAAACATAGGCGCGTTATCGCCGATATTCAACACGCCGTTTGAAGTGGCCACCGGGTCTGGCGAGACCGCTAACATCAGTGTCAGAAGAATAGTGGAAAACAGGGTCATAGAGTTTTCAATTCCAGTTATAAGGTTATTTCGTTTAACATAATACCGACGGAAATGGCGAGGTTGAGCGACTCGCCGCCGCCTTTTCTCCGGATGGCGAAAACAGAGTCAGACTTTAGCAAAATTTCATCCGGCAAGCCATGCGATTCGCTTCCAAATGCCATCAGCCAGTTGTCGCCGTCCATTTTGCCCTGTGGCGGAACGCCTGACATATCAGCGGCCAACATCCGGGCGCTGTTTTTTTGGACGAGTGCAAATAGTTTGGGCAGATCGACTTCGGTAAAAACATTCAGTCCGAAAAGCGCGCCCATCGAGCCGCGAACGACTTTCGGATTATAAGGATCGACGGAACCGGGCGACAACAGGACATTTCGGACGCCGAACCAAAGCGCCGTTCGGAAAATCGTTCCCAGATTTCCCGGATCGTTGATTTCCCACAGATAAATGGCCGGAATCGGTACAACGGAAATTTTATCCAGCGGATTGTCCGGGATCAATCCGACTGCCAGAATTCCTTCCGGTGATTTCAATGTACCGATCCGCTCCATGTCTTTTTCGGAAACCACCGATATTGGAACAGGTTTCTTCTTGAGACAAATTTCGATTTCAGGAGGAAGATTTTCCGACATCTGCTTAGTCGCGATCAAATTCCTGACAGGAAAACCGGCTGAGAGCGCCGATGCGACAAGTTTGATGCCTTCGATCAGAAACTGGCCGGATTCATCGCGGTATTTTTTTTGTTCAAGCGCACGCAAAAAGGAAATTTCGCGGCGACCGATCGCGTCGCTCATTCCAGATATTTCTCCTGAAATTCATGCACCGCATTACTTTGCCCGACGATAACAATGAGATCTTCCGGAAAAATCGTCGTGTCCGGTCCCGGCGTCTCGACATGCTTCTTCCCATCCGAATCGAACCGCTTGATCAGCACGATCTGGATTCCCCATTGCTTTCTGAGATTGAGATTTTTCAGATTTTGATGGATCATATTATCGGGTGCGGGCATTTCGAGAATTGAAAAATCGTCGTCCAAATCGGCGTACCGCACCTGATCGAGCACCTGAAATTGAGTCGCCAGATCGCCAACCGTCTCACGCTTAAAAATTTCCTGATTGTACAGCTGAATGACACGATTTCTGTAAACCGTCCCAATAATTTTCCCCGTTCGGGGATCGACAACCGGTAATTCTTCCAGATTCAATCGTCCGAATAATTTCAAGACATAATCGAGATCGTCATCCGGTTTAGCGGAAACGACATGACGCTTCATCACTTCAGAAACGAGCACGAGCGACCGAACCTGATCTGTTTCCATGATCATCGGTTTCAGATCGGAAAACGAAACGTAGCCGATCACTTTTCCGGCGGAATCGATCACCCAGTAGATGTTTGCCGAAGCGGCAGTAATGACACGGATGAATGATTTCAAGCTCATGTCGGCGCTGATCTTGTGAAATTCCGGTGACATGACCTGTTTGACCTTGAGCGATTTGAGAACATTCAGTTCGCGGCCGTCGAAGAGCCTGACGCCTTGCTGTTTCAATCCGAGATAATGCACCGACATCTTGAATGAATACCTCACGATGATCTCACTCATGACGATGCCGAGAATCAGGGGGACGATCAAATGATAATTGTCCGTGATCTCCAGAACAATCACTAAGGCCGTCATCGGAATACTGTTGACGGATGCCGCAACGGCCGCCATTCCGACGATGCTGAAAGCCGTCACGTCGAGCGACAGACCGCAACATGAATTCATAACCACAGCAAATAAATTACCGACAGCCGCGCCGATGAACATCGACGGCGCAAACAATCCGCCGAAACCGCCCGCCGATAGCAACAATGCGGTAAAAATCACTTTGAGGACCAATAACGCTATAACAGTTGTCGCCGATTTTCCGCCCATGGCGATCGCGTGAATGGCGTCATATCCGATCCCGAAAATCTGCGGATAAAAAATACAGGCGATCCCGAAGATCAACATGACCGGCAATAATTTCGTAAGCGGATTGAACCGGGATAATTTATTGTTGAAAAAGTTCTTAAGCGTGTCATTCAGATTCAGTACTAAAAGCGCTATCAGTCCTGCCGTTATTCCTAAAAGCAGGTAAAGCAATAACTCCGGAGAAAAACTGACAACGGCCGGAGGAAGGATAAAAAATGCATTGCCGCCGAGGAAAATTCTCGAAACGTAGTCTGCGGTGAACGCAGAAATAATGAGCATTGAAAACGTCGATGTCTGAAAAAAGTTGAAAAGAATAATCTCGACCGAGAAAAAAACCGCGCCGAGCGGAGCATTGAATATCGCGGCGATAGCGGCGCTCATTCCGGCGGCGATGTAGGCGCGGCGGCGTTTCTCGTCCACATGAAAAGCCTGTCCCATAAGTGAAGCCATACCGGCACCCGTTTGCGCGGCCGGCGACTCGGGTCCGAGCGTTCCACCCATTCCGAGAAAAATCAATGGCGCGATAAAGTGAAAGATCGCCGTCTTCAGGCTGATGATCCCGCTGTAAAGAAAATTGGATTTAATGACTTCAACGACGCCCTTCTGTGAAGCCATTTCCGGCCAGAGCCAGATCATCAATCCGATGATCAGGCCACCGAACAATGGGACAACAACGATCATCCAAACCGGTATGTACGCGCTCATCTCTGCAATTATGGAGAAAGAAAAATTCTTGATCACGTCGATTCCGGAAATCAACAGGATTGCCGGAACTCCGGCGATGATTCCGATAACGATCGATGAAAGAATCAATCGAATAAAATCGGAGGCCGGGCTGATTTCGATTTGTTTGACAACAAAAAACCAGGTGTCGGCGCAAATACGCCTGAAATTCCAACGATTTCCGCCAGATTTCTTCATGATCTGTTCGTCATATTTTCCCAACAGCACACATCGGTTATGGCGCCATCAGACGTTACGGGAAAAATTGAGGCAGTCTCCCAAAATAGACTTTCCAAACAAACGGTCGTCATATTAACTTATCGTCCGGATATGTTCATTTACTATCATCTGACAATTACTCAACGGAAATTACCGATAGCGAATCAATGAAGCAAGCGCGGACTTTTAAAGAATCTGGTTTTCTGGCAAGAAAGAGATTATCATCAATCTTACTGACGGCCTTCGTCGTGAAACCGCGATTTCTCATATTGATGTCGCGCTTTGGATTTACGGTTCGACGCGAACAAATTATAGTCGGTTCCGGAGACGATTCCGCTCTCGTTCTTCATTATTCACAGTCGCCGACCGAAAAAAAACCGGCTTTCATCCTGATTAGCGGAAGTTCCTTGCATGGCGGTTTCTACGGATTGTCGAATCATCTCGCACGGGCGCTGACGTTTTTCGGCTTTCATGTTTTCGCACCAGTTTTCAATAACACAAAAGATTGCCTCCTGAAACAGAATTCTTTGGAGGCGCTGAAAAAAATCATAAAAGGAGTCGCCGAGCTCGATATCGTTGAGCCAAATAAAATCGGTCTTTGTGGCGAAAGTTTCGGTTCCGGCATGACTCTGCTTACCGCTGAAGATTCAGAGATTAACCGGAACATCCGGCTTATCCTTCTTTTCTCGCCGTATGCGACACTTGAAGCCGCCATACATTTCGCTTTTTCCATGAAATCGACCTGTAATGAAAACCAAATCGTTCCCGACCCGTATTTACGCATGTTATTCGCATTGAACACTCTCGACAATATCAATCCATCATTAGATAAAGCTGTGCTCCGACAAGCATTTCTTAACTATCTGAAAGATCGGTACGACTGGGCTATCGACGATATCCGAAATATCGGTAAGCGCGAGCGCAATTTCTTCCTGTCCGTACTTCGCGGAACGGATGTTGGCGAACCGATAATAACAACACTATGTAACGATGCAGAAAAATTACGAAATGTTTTATCACCGCTTACAATTCAATCCAATCTCGAAAAACCAATTCTGATCGTTCACGGAATTACAGACAATGTTATCAATTGCGATCAAAGTAAGATTCTTGCGGAAGCGATAACCAGTTCCGGCGGAGTAACAGCGCATTTTTCACCGATTTTACAGCACCAACAGTTTTTCTCATTTTGGTCGAATCCGTGGCGGTGGATAATCGGTTTTAGCCAACTCAGTGAAATATTTTTCAAAACACTGGTTTATTTTCAAACATACGATTTGCTCAAACGGCCAGCTCAGGCGGATCAATCCAATCAGTAAATTTTGTTATCCGATTAGAAGTATTTCCTTTTGCGGATGCGAAAGCCATTCAAATCCGTTTTTCGTCACGACAATCATTTCCTCAACGGTAGCTACACCATAACCATCGATCGGCAACCGTGGTTCAATGGTATAAACCTGACCTTCTTCCAGACGATAAAACGGCGTTTCGCCATAACGTTCCCAACGCGGAGATAATCCACCGGCACCATCGTGAGTCGAGCGTCCGACCTGATGTCCGGTCCCGTGCTGAAATTCTGGATAACCTCTTGAAAGGATGTAATTTCGCGCAACATCGTCTATCTCACAGCCCATTTTCCCGGGGCAAATGGCTTCTGCGGTTTTTTGCACAGATTCTATGATTGTATTAAATCCGCGCATAACCGGTTCGGGCGCTTCTTTCTCGCCATCGCGTAAAAAATACCAAGTCCGTTGAATGTCCGAGCAATAGCCATCTTTTTTTGCCCCAAAATCAATGTTCAGAACATGACCTTTCTCGATGGTTCTGGCGGTTGGATCCGCATGCGCTCCGGCTGAAAACGGACCGGTGAAAACTGCCGGACAAGAATTCTCTTCCCATGACGTTTCCAGATTCTGTTTGTAAACGCAGTCCAGAATAAAATCCGCTACGTTTTTTTCCGACATTCCAGGTTTCATAAAGGTCGAGACGCGGCTGTAAATTTCTTCGGTGGCAGCAATTGATGCCTTGATTCTTTCCAATTCCGTAACTGACTTTCGTCCCCGAAGCGCGCTGATAATTTTTTCAGACGATAACATTTTCCCGTCAAATTCGGCTTTTGATAAGTATTCCATCAATGTTTCATACATGCCGTGAGTCAATCCATCGGACATATGATCGTTTATAGAAGTATTGATCGCAATTTCTTTCGGATTTAATTCGCGGATAGCCGAAATGAGCGATTCTCCGATTCCGCTGACATAAACGCGAATATCATCAAATACGCCGGTATTTTTGATTCGTTCTTTATCGAGACTTCCGATAATGGCTATTGTTTTTCCGTTTCTGGATACCATAAATGCCGATTGCCACGTGCAATTTGTACCAACGATCATGTCCAGACACGGATCGTGAATTGTTTCACTTTCACGCACAAAAGTAATCCACAGATCAATGTTCAATTCTTCAAGAATCTCTATCGCCTGCTTTATCTTTTCTTTTTGCATAATGTCCTTCCTATGATGTTTAATTACGCCTACCGGCATCTAAATATAGCAAACATTTTCGGAGAGACCAGCGTTCAGATAAACGAAAAGGGAAGTGTTCCTGGCGAAATCACTTCCCTATTAGGACGGGGAAATATGTCAACATTAACGGAAGTAAGGGAGCCCTTGAATGGGACGCGGGATGTATCATGTTGGCCGAGGTTACAATTATTAATTTTCAAAAACCATTTTAAAAATAACAATCTTTGTGCCAACAGATATGCTACTGAAACACAGCATGTTAAATTTTTTATCAGGCACGCGGGCGTCAGGGCTTCCTGACGTTATTCGTCAGGTAATATTGACGCCGCGTGGAAATTGGAACATTTTTAATAGGAATTTTCCGGTATAGGAATCGGCATGATGGGCAATGTTTTCCGGCGTTCCCTGAAAAACAACTTCACCACCCGCATCTCCGCCTTCCGGCCCCAAATCGATGATATAATCAGCCGTCTTAATCACATCCAGATTATGTTCGATGACGATGATCGTGTTCCCATTATCGACCAGCCGATTTAACACTTTTAAAAGCATGTTGATATCTTCAAAATGCAATCCGGTTGTCGGCTCATCAAGAATGTAGATGGTCTTTCCGGTACCGACTTTGCTAAGTTCCGTTGCCAATTTAATTCTTTGCGCTTCGCCACCGGATATTGTCGTTGCCTGCTGGCCGAGTTTGATATATCCAAGTCCGACATCCTTAAGCGTTTGAAGTTTTTTACGAATCGCCGGAATCTTGTCGAAAAAGTCAAATCCTTCTTCGACGGTCATATCCAGAACTTCAGAAATGTTCTTATTTTTATATCGGATTTCCAGCGTGTCGCGGTTGTAGCGCTGACCCCTGCAGACTTCACACGGAACATAAACGTCGGGAAGAAAATGCATCTCGATTTTTTTTATACCGTCTCCACCGCATGATTCACACCGCCCACCTTTGACATTGAAAGAAAAACGTCCGGGGAGATAACCCCGGATTTTTGATTCTTTCATCGAACTGAACAAATCACGGATTAATCCGAATGTTCCGGTATATGTCGCCGGATTCGAGCGCGGAGTTCTACCGATCGGGGACTGATCGATATCAATGACTTTATCGAGAAATTCCATTCCGGAGATGCTGGAATATCTCAGCGGCGTCATCTTGGAATGATAGAAATATTTGTGCAGCGCCGGATAAAGCGTTTGATTCACCAACGTACTTTTTCCGGATCCCGAAACGCCGGTCACACAAATGAATTTTCCGAGCGGAATTTTTACATCGATCGACTTCAGGTTATTGCCGGAGGCGCCTTTGATGATGACAGCCTTTCCGTTGCCGTCTCTCCGTTCCTCCGGAATCGGAATTTTTCTTATACCCGAAAGATATTGTCCGGTCAAAGAATCTGGATTTCGGACGATTTCTTCCGGCGTACCCTGAGCAACAATATAGCCGCCGCTTTCACCGGCGCCTGGACCCAAATCGACTACATAATCTGCGTGCTCGATCGTTTCCTGATCGTGTTCGACAACCAACACGGTGTTCCCAAGATCCCGCAACCGCGTCAACGTGGAAATCAGGCGGCAATTATCCCGCTGATGCAGACCGATGCTGGGTTCATCTAAAATATACAGAACACCAACGAGCTGTGAACCGATTTGTGTCGCCAATCGGATTCGCTGGGCCTCGCCACCGGAAAGTGACTGCGCCGGGCGGTTCAATGTCAGATAATCGACGCCGACATTCACTAAAAAGCGTGCACGCGCTTTGATTTCCTTGACAATCTGATGCGAAATTTGTTCTTCGACCGTTGTTAATTGGAGGTTTTCGATCACGTTAAGGAATTTTATAATCGATAGATTGCTGATGTCGTAAATGTTCATTCCGTTGATTTTAATCGCCAATGTTTCCTTTTTCAATCGCCTGCCGTCACAGGTTGTGCAGTGTTTTATACTCATGAACTGTTGAATCCATGTCCGGACACCCATCGAATTGGTCTGACTATACCGGCGGCTAAGATTCGGAATGATTCCTTCAAACGGTGCATTGTATTGTCCATTGATCCGTTCGGATTTCAGGTTGATAGGAACCGGACTTCCTTCGGTTCCGTAGAGTAAAACGTTTTTGGCTATCTGCGGCAATTTTCTAAATGGCGTGACGAAATCAAAATCATAAGCTTTTGCAACTCCCTTAAGAATGGCGGAATACCAGCCGCCGCGTGGTTGTTCGCCAACAGGAATAATGGCGCCTTCACTGAGACTCTTCGAATCATCCGGAACAATTAAATCCGGATCAATTTCCATTTGCGTCCCAAGGCCATCGCAGGCAGGACACGCACCCCACGGACTATTAAACGAGAACATCCTGGGCGACGGTTCTTCATAACTGATGCCGCAATCAGGACAGGCGAGGTTTTCGCTAAACAGATTTTCCTTCTCGCCGTTGACGAGAATAACGATCAACCCGGAACCGATTTTCAACGCAAGTTCCACCGATTCTGCCAATCGCCCGCGCACAGAATCTGAAATGACCAGACGATCGACGACAACTTCGATGTTGTGTTTTTTATTTTTGTCAATAGTGATCGACGAATCGACATCCACGATCTTACCGTCGATGCGTGCACGGACGAATCCTTCACGCCGGATTTCCTTGAAAATCTCTTTATATTCGCCTTTTCTTCCGCGAATCAGCGGCGCCAAAACCATGATTCGCGTATCGGCAGGAAAACTGTTCACCGAATCGACGATCTGCTGAGCCGACTGTTTTTGGATCAACTTACCGCATTGATAACAATACGGGACACCGATTCGGGCATATAAAAGTCGGAGGTAATCATAAATTTCCGTGACGGTTCCAACCGTCGAGCGCGGATTCTTTGACGCCGATTTTTGTTCGATGGAAATTGCCGGCGACAGACCTTCGATGAAATCGACGTCGGGCTTTTCCATCAAGCCGAGAAATTGCCGGGCGTATGCGGAAAGTGATTCAACGTACCGGCGTTGACCTTCCGCATAAATTGTATCAAACGCGAGAGACGATTTTCCGGAACCGGAAAGCCCGGTGATCACAACAAATTTATCGCGTGGGATTTTTATGTCGATGTTTTTTAGATTGTGCTCACGGGCACCCTTGACGATAATATATTCGCTACTCATTCATTTTCCAGTTTTAAAATATCCGGTAAAATTACCACCCTTTTCCGGGAACTAAAAAGGGTTTTCCCTACATTTACAACTATTCATCATTGCACGATTGGCCGAGAAAATGATAGATTCCTGCGAAATGTGAAATTTGTCTTTTTATAACAGGATTAAAATGACTATCGTCTGGATCAGTTTTATCGTCAGTGTCGCGCTCATCATTGTCATCGCCCAGAAGAATCTCTGGCTTGGCCTTTTCACCGGTGCGCTGAGTCTCGGACTCTTCAATCTGAGCTTACCCGACATTTTTCACACCTTCTTCGCAACTGTGACCGACGCGTCTATTCTCCTGATGGCGATCGCGGTTGGTCTGATCCCGTTGATCGGTTCCGTTCTGGATGCTGGCGGATTGATGAGCGGAATGATCGATTCGCTCAGCATCAAGAAAAAATCCTTCTTTATGGCAGCTCCCGCTTTTATGGGACTGCTGGTCATGCCGGGCGGCGCACTACTCTCGGCGCCGGTTCTTAAAAAGGTCAGCGCAGACGTTTCGGATAACGATTTGAACGTTCTGAATGTCTGGTTTCGTCACAATCTTATCTTGATCTATCCGCTCGCCGGACTTTTACCGACGACAAAAATGGCGAATATGAATCTTTACTACGAGATGATCTTATTGATTCCGGGCGCGCTCATTTTATCGATCGTCGGTTATCTGTTCTTCATTGCCCCGATGAAAGATAACAGCCGGTTGACCGGTACATTCAACCACCGAAATTTCTGGTTACCGATCTTCGTCATCACGTCCGCCCCGATTCTGCATCTGATCCTGATCAACCTCTTTAAAAACTGGCTGCCGGAAGTCCCGCTGATTTTTAGCATCAGCGTTAGTCTCGCCCTTGGTTGTTATTTTGCCAAAACGAAACCCAAAGAATTTTTCTGCCTGGCGATCAAAGACAAACCGTGGCGTTATTTTTTACTCATCATCGGAATGTTTCTCTATCTGAATATTTTCAAGGCATCCGGCGCGTCACAGGTCATTGCCGACATGGTCTTTTCCGAAACGTTCCTCATCGTCGGAGTCGCATTTTTTCTCGGATTTATCACAGCGAGAGCGCAGGTTGCAGTCTCAATTCTTTTGCCGATTTTCTACGCAAAATTCGGGTATTCGGCGATGACGCCTGTCGTGTTCGCCATCGTCTTCTTTTCGGTTTTCATGGGATATCTGGTTTCGCCGATCCATCCATGCCTCGTCGTCTCACTGGAATATTTCAAAACCAATCTGAAGGGATTTTACCGACGAATCACCATTCCGGCGCTGATCGCTATGGCGTGCGCCATTGTTGTTTCACTTCTGATTGTTGGTAACTGAGCGCCTTCCGGCTAAAATTATATTGAAGAAAACAGGTGTTTATAATCAAATTTTTGGGGTTGCAAATGATGACTTGCTGGCCTATATTTTCCCGCAATGTGGACGTCTTAGATTAGCGAGAATTTAACAGATCGGAAATAAGCAGAACTTTTCATTTTGTTACGTTATGGAACAGGAAACCACACAGAAAATTTTATCCCGGCACGAAAAAGAAATGGGCATCCAGATTGCCGAGATGGAAAAATATAAGTGGATTTGCAGCAGTCAGCAAGGCTGCGATATTGGAAAAAGCGCTTATTTCGATTGGATCCAGAAATACGGACAAAAGGTGAGAGATTGGTTGGAATCGCTTTCCGATGAAGAAATTGACCGGCTATACAACGCCATTTCCGAGCGTGTTAAACATTATATTCTTGAAAAAGCGCACTGACATTATTCAAGGGAGGACTCATGGAACAAAAAATTTCTACAAAATTACCTGAAAACGCTTACAGAAAACTAAAAGAGGGCGAAGAATACATTCCGGTCATCCCGCCACAAAAAATCGTCCCGGAAGTGACACGCTATTCACTGTGCTGGGGATTGTTCTATTCTGTGTTGTTTTCGATGGCGGCGGCTTATCTCGGTCTGAAGATCGGACAGGTTTTTGAAGCGGCAATTCCAATTGCGATCCTCGCCGCCGGGATGTCGGTTTTATTGAAGCGTAAAAACGCTTTACAGGAAAATGTCATTATCCAGTCAATTGGTTCCAGTTCGGGTGTGATCGTAGCGGGCGCCATCTTCACGATCCCGGGACTTTACATCCTCGGCCTGAACGCTAATTATATTCAGATATTTTTAGCCTCTTTGCTGGGCGGCTTCCTGGGAATATTATTCCTGATTCCTTTCCGCAAATATTTCGTCAAGGATATGCACGGTGAATTTCCTTTTCCGGAAGCAACGGCAACGACCGAAGTGTTGATTGCCGGTGAAGGTGGCGGCGATCAGGCGCGTGTATTGGTTTCGGCAGCGTTGGTTGGCGGAATCTACGATTTCTGCGTTGCCGGATTCGGTTTCTGGAAAGAGGTGGTTTCGACATCAGTTTTTCATTGGGGCGCATTTCTCGCCGATAAATTAAAATGGGTTCTCAAGATCAATATCGGCGCGGCGGTGACCGGTCTCGGATATATCATCGGCCTGCGTTACTCGGCAATTATCGCCAGCGGCTCATTTTTAGCATGGTGGGTGATCGTACCGGTCGTCAGTTATGTCGCCGGCCTGAGCGCTCAAACGCCGGACGCAATTTTCTTTGCCTATGTCCGACCGGTCGGTATCGGCGCCATCGCGGCAGCGGGCCTTATCGGAATCATTAAATCCTCCAAGATCATTGGCGGAGCTTTCAAATTAGCCGGCAGGGAACTGTTCGGCGGAGCCAAAGGCGTTGCGGTCGAAGAAAGTACGCGCACCCAGAAAGACATACCGATGAAGTGGGTAACGATCATTCTTGCAATAACGATGGTCGTGATATTTTTCTTCTTCCTGTTTGGCGTTCAGGTCACACCAAAACAGGCGATTGTGGGATTGCTGATCGTGGGCGTGATTGCATTCTTGTTCACAACCGTAGCGGCGCGGGCAATCGCGATCGTCGGTTCAAATCCGGTTTCCGGGATGACGCTCATGACGCTGTTACTGTCGTCTTTTATTCTGGTTAAGGTTGGATTGAACGGTGACCATGGAATGCTTGCGGCACTTCTGATCGGCGGAGTCGTCTGCACGGCTCTTTCAATGGCAGGCGGATTCATTTCGGATCTGAAAACCGGCTACTGGCTCGGCACAACGCCGATAAAGCAGGAAGGCTACAAGTTTCTCGGTACACTTTTTTCGGCGGCTTCGGTCGGATTTGTGATTTTACTTTTGAATAAAACTTTCGGCTTTGGCGGCAATTCACCGCTTCAGGCGCCGCAGGCTTCTGCAATGGCGGCTGTCATCAAGCCGTTGATGACCGGAGCGCAAGCGCCCTGGGAACTCTATATTGCCGGCGTTTTCATGGCAATCATTCTCGAAATCATTAAAGTTCCGCCGTTGGCGTTCGCCCTCGGTATTTACCTGCCGATCCAGTTGAATACGCCTTTGTTGATCGGTGGTTTCGTCGCGTATTTAGTCTCTAAAAGCAGTAAAGATGAATCGCTGGTAAAAGCGCGGGGTGAGCGGGGAACATTGATTGCTTCCGGATTTATCGCCGGCGGCGCAATCATGGGCGTCGTTTCGGCATTTATCATTTTTATCGGGCAAAAATTTTTCGGAGATGGATGGACTCTCGCAAAAGGTATTGGAACTTTGCATTGGACGGAATCAGCTGGCGGCGAAATCCTTGGATTTGTAATGTTCGCGGTGTTATGCGTTTATCTCTACTGGGATTCTTGCCGTGTTAAAAAATAAGTCCGGCTTGTTCGGTCGCCACGCTCTTTGTTTTATATCACAATAGTCCATGTGGGTTCTGGATAAGTTGGTTGTGCAATTTGACAGAAATGAGACTTATGATTTACAAAACAACCCGGAAAGAATTTTCCGGATAGGAAGGGAAATAATATGAATCGGAAAACTTTATTTTTGATTATCTTTTTATCGGCCATGGCGCTGATGTTGAACGGCTGTCTCGAAGATCTCTTTGGTCCGGATGATGAGCCGATCGACTCGACCGATGTAACCGACGATTCCTTTGTCGGGAAATGGTGCCGCGTTACCGTAAGTATTGACGGCGCAATGTCGACAAACGGAGCAATCCTCACAATTAATGACGATGGAACCGGAATACATTCATCACGCGATGGAGACGATCCTTTCACGTGGAAAACGGAAGACAGCGTCCTGACGGTTA
>JAQUKI010000022.1 GCA_028719225.1 Fidelibacterota bacterium
ATGATGTCGGTTAAATAAAGTTCGCCCTGAACATTATCCGGTGTCAGGCGATTGATGAAATTCGAAAGATGCCGATAACTGACGGCATAAACGCCGGCGTTGTATTCCCGTAATTTTACTAAATCATTCTTACTAAAACGATAGCAGCGTTTATTATAAAATATTTCGTAGTCTTTCCCGTCCTGAAGCGCGAGTATATCCTTATGTTCCTTGATCTCGATAACCTTGCCGCGATCGGCGCCTGAAGGTTTACCTTCCGCATCGAACTCCGGTACGCGCAGAATTCGACCGTAAGTGTTTTCCTGAATATCGCCTGAATAATTACCCGTAAGAATCATCATTCCGTGATCGGATTTCTCGAATTCCGTTTTCAGTTGATGAACAACTTCCGGCGTAATTAATCCCATATCACCGGGTAAAATGTAAATATCCTGCAAGTTTTGATAAGAAACCAGACTGGATAGAGCCACGCGCGCCGCATGTCCAGTTCCTTTCTGTTCTTTCTGATATACGAATGATCGATTCGGCGCTTTCCCGGTTTTCTCTGCAACTTCCCGGGCTTTGATTCCAACGACGATAATCTGATTCAGTGTCTCCAATCCGGTTGATGCCGCATTCGCGACACGCAATACCGTCGGAACGCCCCAGATTTCGTGCAACATTTTAGAACGGTCGGATTTAATTCGCTTGCCGTGTCCGGCGGCCAGAATCACAGCTACCGGTGAACCGTCATCGGTCAACGTTCCGGAAAGTGCTTGAAGTATCTCTGCTAATTGCCCATTTTCACCGTTTTCCATGTTACCTCCGTTTGGAAACGTTTTTTGAAAGTAACCGCCGATTACCGACGGGTGAAATTTAGTTACCTAAATGAAATTTAAAAATACGATATACAGGTAAATCACCGGCGCTCCGACAAAAAATGAATCGAATCTATCCAAAACACCGCCATGACCAAGCAACAAATGCCCAGAATCTTTGATCTGACAATCTCGTTTGAATACAGATTCCGCAAAATCGCCGGACTGCCCAAAAACACCTGCAAGAATCCCAAAAATGATGAGAGTCGTTAGGTTCAGCGAGTCCGGCGCCCAACCGAACGACCGGAAAAGCAACGTCGTCACAACGGCTCCGATCAATCCGGCGACACAACCGGAAACCGTTTTTCCCGGGCTGATCAATGGAGCCATCTTCGGTCCTTTGATCCATTTCCCGAAAACGAACGCCAACGAATCGCAAATCCAGATCGATGCAAACAGCATCATCGTTAACTGCCGAGTTTCGGTGGGCGTAACGTTTGGAAATTGATTTCCCAGATTCCGCAAAAGTACCAATGAAGACAGTAAAACCGGCACGTATAAAAATCCCATCGCCGATACCGAAAGATTAATTGTCGCGCCGTCAATGTGTTTTGATAAATTATAAAAGACGAAGGACACCGCGATTGCAATAAATAGAAAAATTAGCGACTGAGGCAGCCAGTAGGCAACACCGAGCCAGACAATTCCCATCGTGATACTGAACCAAGCATACGGTTCAGAACCTTTGATCCGCGCGATATGAAAAAATTCGATTTGAGACAGCACGGCAACAGCAACGATCAACGCGAGAAACGGAATTCCGCCAAAATAAATCAATAATAAAATTCCAGGAATTCCGATCACGTTGATGATCATCCGGGTTGCAAAATTATTCATGTTTATCCTCAATTTTTTTAGTTGGTTCAATACTTCCCCATTTCACAACGATGACCTCGACTTTTCCGACACCGTCGCCAATCAATCCGATCTCTTTCGCCGCACCGTAAGAAAGATCCAGATCACGTCCCGGAATAAAAGGTCCTCGGTCGTTGACAATGACCGTCACGGATTTGCCCGTCGGCGGGTAGGTGACTTTCAGAACGGTTCCGAACGGAAGTGTCTTATGTGCGGCTGAATTGCCATGCATATCAAAAATTTCACCGTTCGCTGTTTTACGTCCATCAAATTCTTCGCCGTAAAATGAAGCGGTCATCATCGTTTTGCGTGAAATTCCTTTCAGCATCATTTTCTCTTTGGCTCGGGCAGGCGTCTCTGTCGATCGATACCGCGGAGATGATGTACATCCCCCTAAAAAAATCATTAAAAGGATCAGACAGGTCGCCGAACGCGTCAAACTTTAACCTTCCCGACGAGTTCAGTAACAACGCCGATTCCTTGCGCGACACAATATTCTTCTAAAAATTCGAGAATCTCAGCCACCGCATTCAGATTGAAAAAATTCACCGTTCCCAATTCGACGGCCGATGCGCCGGCGAGTAAAAATTCAACGACATCCGCTCCACAGGAAATTCCACCAATCCCGACGATTGGAATATCGACCGCACGATGCGTTTTATAAATATTTGCCACGGCAATCGGCTTGATGGCCGGACCGGATAATCCGCCGATGACTGTATTAACCAAAGGTTTTCTCGTCTTGATATCGATGGCCGCACCATAAACGGTGTTGATCATTGAAACCGCATCCGCGCTGCGTTTCTGACACACTTCCGCCAATACGCGAATGTCAGTGACGTTCGGGGACAGCTTGATCATTAAAAATCGATTGGTCAGGTCACGAATTCTTCCGACAATGTGGTTGAGAATTTCCGGTTTGGCGCCGAATTCGATACCGCCTTCCCGGACATTCGGACATGAAACATTCATTTCATAGCCGGCGATCCATTCCTGCGATTCGAGTTTTTTCAATGTGTCGGCATATTCGTCTTCAGTTCGTCCGGCAATATTAACAATCACTTTTCCGGGTAAGTGGCTGAGCAATTCGGATTTTTGTTCGATAAAAGCATCGACGCCGATATTCGCCAAACCGATGGAATTGATCATTCCCGCGGTCGTTTCCGTGATACGCGGCGACGGATTCCCTGCTCGCGGATGAAGCGTCAGCGATTTCGTCACAATTCCGCCAAACCGGTTTAAGTCAATTAAATCTGCCAGTTCATCGCCATATCCGAATGTTCCCGAGGCCGTCAGAACCGGATTTTTCAATTGGAGTTTCAGGCCGATTTGGGTTGTCAAATCAATCATTGAACATCACCCTGTCAGAATGAAAAACCGGGCCGTCTTTGCAAACAAGCAGGTAACCGGCTTCAGCGTCGGTCGAGTTCTTTTTCACGGTACATCCCTGACATAAACCAAGTCCGCACGCCATCAATCTTTCGAAAGAAATCTGACAATCATAACGACGTTCGCCGGCGAGTTGCGCCAATGCAGCGTTCATTTTTTCCGGTCCACATGCATAGATAGCGACAGATTTCTTAATCCCCGGTAGATGCGAAAGGAAATTATCAACTACCGTTCCGTGAAATCCGATAGATCCATCGTCGGAAGATGCATGAAAATCCTGTAATTGCCTGAAGAATTTTCCATCCGGCATTTCGTCGCGGTTTTTTACACCGAGAAAAAATTGCGGTTCAATCCCGCCCTGGAGAATTTTATCCGCTAAAAATATCAGTGGCGCGACACCGACGCCTCCGCCGATCAATACGTGATTATCAACCGACGCATCGACTGTAAATTGATTCCCCAGCGGCCCTAAAATTTTTACGGTTTGTCCGATTTTCCATCCAGCCATCTGACTCGTTTGAACTCCAACGACACGATAAATCAGATTAAGAATTTCATCCGTTGCGCCGGCGATACTAAAGGGTCTGGGGAAAATATGAATCTGATCTGAAAAATAAATATTGACGAACTGGCCAGGCTGCGCCGATCGTGAAATCTCCGGACATTTCAAAGTCATCCGGAAAATATTTTTAGCAACCGCGTTGTTTTCCAGAATAATCGTTTCCGTTAGATGTCTCATCTTGCGTCTTCAGCCTCTTCCTTAAGCTTTTCGGGCGCTTGGAGCGGCGGTCTGTCTTCGCGATTTTTCTGTTCTTCGTCAGAATCTACGTCCGCGGCCGGAGGCACCGAAGGCTGAGGTCTTGATTCTTCTACTTTATCAGGTTGTTCGGCGGGTTTCGTCGTTTCTTGAACGGAAAATAATTCCGTCAGATCATTGTGCGTTGACCGTGCATTTTTGAGCATAACGCCTTGCGGATAACGATCAATGAAACGCTGATAAGCCGCAATGGCGCTGTCAGCGTTAAACAATTTATAGTGATATATCCACGGGACGGCAAACGCGCTTTTTTCACTGTAAGTCGTCGCCGGATAATTAGCGTTTATATACTTGAAAATTAAAATTGCCGAATCGGGCTTTTGATCGATTAGATTTTCCGCCGATTGATACAATTGTCCGGCTTCACGCTCATCATCCGGTAAAATGACTTCACGGTTTTCGATAAAGGCAAGATAGGGTGATTTCGGAAATCGTTCTTTTAAAGCCGTGAGATAGAATTTCGAGGACGTCGTATCGTTTTCCTTTCCATAGATGAAATACAAAGCATACAAAGCCTTATCAATCATCTTGTTGAAAAGCGGCGAATGGACAATTTTTTCATATAGAATGACGGCACTGTCGGTCTGCTCAAAATTAAAATAACAAATCTCCGCCAGCTCATATAGACTTTTATAGTAGTCAGAAAAGATGGCAGTCGTATCGACAGTTTTCTGTTTCGCTGCTACTTCCTTTTCGATCGCTTTTTTAATTTCCTGCGGTGCCGCATCCTGATTGATGGGCGATACGGTCGGATTTTCGGCGTCAAGAATCGACTTCTGTATCTGGTTGACTTTTTCCGTCGATGATGTTAGCGATTTTTTCACATTGAAATAACGTTTGATATCTCCGGAACGGATTTTCGATTCCAGCAAATATACAGATTTTGCATCCTCCCTGCCGACTTTATCGAACTGTTCCAGCGCTTTTTCATAATTGTAAAAATGGGTCATATTCAAATTTGCCAAATGGTAATATGCCTCAGCCGATACCGGTTTTTTTCCATACTTTTCTGTAATTTGAAGCAAGCGAGACTGGGCTGATTCGTAATCTTTTTGAGCCAGATAGATCAGCGCCATCTCAAGTTCGAGATCACCCCAGATTTTCTCATTTTGTATGTCGTTCAATTTAGTTGAAATCAGTTCGATTGCTTCGTCATACCGTCCGGATTCCCGGTAAATTTTCGGCAGGAGGATTTGCATTTTATCCTTTAATTCCGGCGATGGTGACAGTCGTGAAACACGCTTAAGATTGGCGATCGCTTCCGGTATGTCATTTTTCTGTAGATAGATTTCAGCAATTTTGAACTGTGCCAGCGCGGCAACATCCGAATTTTCACCGACATCCGTCGTTTTCTTTAAATAGACCAATGCGGAATCCAGACCGTTTTTCGCCAGAAAGATTTCCGACATTGTCAAATAGGTTTCGGCAAGAAGCGCATCGTCGTCAACAGTTCTGGCGGTCTTTCTCATCTGATGCAATGCCAGTTCGATTTCTCCCATTTTCCAGAGACTACGTCCGTACCAAACTTGCAATTCGGATAATCGATTGCTCGATGGATATTTAGATAAAAATTCCTCGAATTTCTTCTTAGCAGTCAGATAGTCGCCTTTATAAAATGCCGACAGCGCGATGATGTACTGGGCATCGTCGCTCCATTTTGAATCCGGATATTTCATCAGCACTATGTTGGATTTCTCAAGCGCCGAGTCGAACTTTTTCCGAACGGCAACCGTGATCTTGCCATCTTTGAGTTCGGAAAATTCCTTTACGCCCTCATTAAAATATTTATCGGCGTTGTAATAGGTATTGAAATAAGCGCAATCACTCAACAGTCCGACAGATACTAGTATCATCAGCAGCCGCATTCTGCCGAACTGATTCAAAAAATGATTGTTTGTATGGCGAGTAATTACTTTCCCCAAATCAGGCTTTCGGTAAAAGTGTCTTGATGTCTTCGACGAGTTGTGGTAAAATCTCACCCGAATTTCCTTGTAAAATAAGGTCGGCCTCTTCGCTCAGTACAGTATGTTGTGTATTGATCTCGATGAGAAAAGCGCCGCCTTGTTTGGCTAAAACCGGCAGATCGGCGGCCGGACGCACCTGCGCGGATGTTCCGATGGAAAGGAACACATCAGATTGAATCGTTGCATTATAGGCCAATTCGAGATTTTCTCTCGGCAATGCCTCACCAAACCAGACGACATTAGGACGTATCAATCCGCCGCAATTACATCGAGGAACGTGATTCATGGCATTATTAAAAACGTCATCAAACTCTTCAATCGAATATTTTTGACCGCAACGAACACAATAATTTTCAAGAAGATTCCCATGCAATTCGACGACATCCCGGCTTCCGGCGCGCTGGTGCAATCCATCGATATTTTGTGTTATCAAATTAAAATGTTCCGGTACAGAACTGAGTTCGCAAAGGGCATAATGTCCGGGATTGGGTTTGCATTTTTTAATAACTTCCTGACGGTGTTTGTACCATTCCATGACCACCGCCGTATTTTGATAAAAAGATTCAAAACTGGCGAGTTCTTCGGGAGATAATTTCGTCCAAAGTCCGTTTTCACCGCGAAATGTCGGGATTCCGCTCTCCGCAGAAATTCCGGCGCCGGTTAAAGCGACAATATTTTTCGCTTTTTTGATTGCTTCAATCGCAGACGGGTCCGATAAAATTTTCATTCGCTCTGACTTTCAATTCGTATTAAAAATAATTGTTCCGTTATCATGCTCAATCTTCAAACCAATGAACCAGGCCGTCCTCGAATGGATGCCCGAGAGCCGGATGATGCGGAATCACGCGAATTGTATAACCGTTCAGTCCGCTTTCCCAGTTTGAGATGGTCCCTTCATAGATGAATTTATTGGATTCCTCGCGACTGATGAAGGACATCGGCAATAAGACGCCGTCAATAATATCTCCATGAAAATCTAATTTCCCGTAATAAATCTGAATCTCGATATCTTCCGGCTGGATGACGTCGAGGTAAATTTCAGCGCGTATATTCAACGTGCTTTTCACTGAAAGTCCATCCATCGATCCGGTGTCTATTTTAAGGAATCGAATGGAGTCCCAGTGTTCGCGCATTTTCTCTTTCCACGCGGCGAGTTCTTTCGATGCGGCAAAATCATTGTCGCGCATCGATGTCATTCTTACGGCGGCCGGGTAGTACAAATTGGCCGTGTAATCAATCAACATTCGATTCGTGTTGAAAATCGGACATATTTCCTTCATGGAAGATTTCATCATGGAAATCCAGCGCCGAGGCAAACCGTCGGTATCCCGATCGAAAAATGTCGGAATGATTTCGTTTTCAAGAATGTTATAAAGTGTGCTGGCGTCCTGTTTATCCCAATACTCGAGGTCTTCATAAGTCTCTCGTTTTCCGATCGACCAACCGATTCCCGGCTGGCATATCTCGTCCCACCAACCGTCGTAAGTACTGAAATTCAACGCGCCGTTAACAGCGGCTTTCATTCCGCTGGTTCCGCACGCTTCGAGTCCACGCCTCGGATTGTTTAGCCACAGATCGCATCCCTGAACAAGATATCGTGCTGTGTTCATATCATAATTTTCCAGAAACGCAATGGATTGGTAGAAAGGCTCTTCGTGCGAAAGTTTCAGGATTTCACGGATAAGTTTTTTCCCTTCTTCGTCTTTTGGATGAGCCTTTCCGGCGATGACGATCTGGATCGGGCGATTTTTATTCGTAAGTATTTTCGCTAACCGGTCGGGATCACTGAAAATCAGATTTGCCCGTTTGTATGTCGCAAATCGGCGCGCAAAACCGATAGTCAGCGCCTCAGTGTTCAGAACGCTGTTGACACGGGAAATATCACTTGGCGGTTTGCCAAGATTGCGGTACTGTTCGATCAACCGGTTTCGAGCGAATGCGACGAGCCGTTCACGCCTGCGTTCGTGCGTTCGCCAAAGTTCGACGTCCGGAATTTTTTCAACTTTCTTCCAGAGTGTCGAATCCGCCGGTTCGACCTGCCAATAAGGGCCGAGATAGCGGTCGAACAGATCGGACATTTCCTGCGAAACCCACGATCCATGGTGAATTCCGTTCGTTACACTGATGATCGGAATCTCACATGTCAGCGCTTCCGGCCACAAAGATTTCCACATCTCTTGCGCGACTTTCTGATGAAGTTTGCTAACCGCATTCGCTTTATAAGAAAGATTGATCGCTAAAACGGCCATGGAAAAAAACTCACTCGAAGCGTCGGGATCTTTCCTACCTAAAGCCAGTAATTCGTCGATGTCAATCTTGACTTCGCGGCAGTAATCTGAAAAATATTTTCGGATCAGTTCCGGCGAGAAAAAATCAATTCCGGCCTCAACCGGTGTATGCGTCGTGAAGATCGAACTGGCTTTTATCACTTCGAGCGCCTCGTAGAAGGTCAAACCGTTGCTCGAGACGAGATTGCGTATCCGTTCCAATCCTGAAAATGCCGAATGACCTTCATTCATATGACAGATGCATAAAGGCGTTCCCACCATCTTCAGAACACGAACGCCACCGATGCCGAGAATCAGTTCCTGCTGAATTCGTGTCTCTGTGTCGCCGCCATATAATTCTGATGTAATTTTTCGATCTTGCTCATTATTTTCCGGGATGTTCGTATCGAGCAGATAAAGCCGGATTCGTCCGACATTTACAAGCCAGATTCGGGCATAAACCTTTCTGCCGGGAAATTCCACCTCAACGAGTAATTCCTTGTTCTTTTTATCCTTGACTACAGAAAGCGGCATATTATAAAAATCGTTGATGGGATGCTTTTCTTCTTGCCAGTCGTCTACGTTCAGCGTCTGCTGGAAATAACCATATTGATACGACAATCCGACAGCATGAAGCGGAATCCCCAACTCAGAGGACGATTTGAGATGGTCTGCCGATAAAACTCCCAATCCTCCGGAATAGACGGCCAGACTCTCCGTGATTCCGTATTCCATCGAAAAATAGGCAATGTTCAGGTTGTGATTGTATTTATTTTCCCGATTATACCATGGAACTTTATTCATGGAATAGTCGAATTTTTCGAGCACTTTATTGAACAAAAACATGTAACTCTCGTCCTTGGCCCGTGCATTCAACGTCTCCTGATCGACACGGCCCAGCACAAGAACGGGATTGTGGCGAGTCTCTTCCCAAATATCCATATCCAGACGGCGGAAAAGTTCGCGAGCGTCCGCATTCCAGCTCCACCAAAGATTATAGGCGATTTCCCGGAGGCGGTTCAATTTTTCAGGAATGTAAGGCGATACCGTAAATGTATTGATTGGTTTCATATCTGATTTCCTATTGATGTTAAAAATCAAACGTAAACTTACTGATTCGACATTTCTTCCGCAACGGTCAACTTCATTTTTAATCAGATGAAAATTAACCATCGAACCCCCGAAGGTTGAATTCCATTCAGCGTCATATTTTTTACACTGACGATTAGGTATTTTCTCCGGCGGATTGTATATTCTAATCGTTTTTTGGCGCTATGAAAATTGAAGAGAAACTCTACCAACCGTTTTCCATCATGCCGACCGATTTAGTGTTGCCCAGCAACCATATTTTAACACAGGAATCCTGAAATGAAATCTCAGACCAAGCATTTGATCCGCTGGTTAGCGATAACCGCTTTTGCCCTCGCCCTTATTTTACTCTTCATATCATTATTTCAGAATTTCGTCAAGCCACCCAAAGCCAATCTTCCAGCCAGAGAAGCACGCGCCGTCTGGATGAGCCGATTCGATTACACCGAACGGTTCACGACGCATGCTCCCGATTCTATCCGTGCTTACATCGACGAATCGTTTCGCCAAATTCATGACGCCAATTTCAATATGGTTTTCTTTCAGGTTCGCGGAAACGGTGACGCTTTTTATAAATCAAAATACGAACCATGGAGTTCAACGCTGACCGGAACGCTCGGTAAAAATCCCGGTTGGGATCCGCTGGATTTTGCCATTCAAACGGCTCACCGATACGGATTGGAACTTCACGCATGGATTAACGCATTTCCGGCATGGCGCGGATTGGATGATCCGATCCGAACGACCCCGCTTCATCCGTATCTCCTGCATCCTGAATGGATTGTTTGCGATAATTCGGGCAAACCAATGCCGAAATCCGATCATTATATTTCATTTTCACCCGGAATTCCCGCTGCACGCGAATATATTGTCAAAGTCGTTGCCGACATCGTCTCGAAATACAATGTCGATGGAGTTCATTTCGACTATATCCGCTATCCTGAAGATTCTCCCGAACTCGGTTACTCACACGACCGTATCAGTGTCCGCAGATTCAAGTCGCCGGAATCCAATCCGCTGAATTTAAACTGGGACGATTGGCAGAGAGATCAGGTGACGGCATTTATTTCTAAAGCCTACGACACGATCACATCGATCAAACCATATGTCAAGGTTTCAGCTTCCGTCGTCGGAAATTATAAAACTTCCGAGTGGAACGGATATTACACCGTTTATCAGGACGTTCGGCGCTGGGCTGAAATCGGGAAAATCGACATGATCATTCCGATGATCTATTACCAGCGCAATTTTCGTGAAAATTCCTTTCCAACAGTCGTTAAAGAATGGAAAGAAACGATTCACAAAGAGCGTCCTGTATTTGCAGGATTGGGTGCTTACACCGTCGATTGGGACGAGATTTTGCTCGAAATCGACGATGCGCGTAACATCGGTCTGCCGGGACTGGTTTTCTTTGCGATCAGTTCGCTGGATTCCGAAAAGCTGGCTTCTTTAAAATCGACGAAATTCCAGTATCCAACCCTTCTACCGGCGCTATCGTGGAAAGATACAATTTCACCCATGACGCCAAACAATTTTCAAATCACTAAAAAAGAAAAACAAATCCGGTTTTCGTGGGCAGCGCCGGACATTCCCAAAGATCTCGAGGTCGCACAACAATACGTCATTTACCGGTCAAAATTTAAACCGGTCGATACGACTCGCGGTGAAAACATTTTCATCATTGTTCCGGGAACTCAAACCGAATGGATGGTCGAATCACAAATCAATAGTGATAATTTTTATTACACGATCACAGCACTCGATCACGCCAAGAACCAAAGTGCGGCATCGCCTGCTGTTCGTATTGCACATTAATATCTTAATTCACGGAGAATCGGCTCATGAAAAAAACACTGTTTACAATGATACTCACATTGACCTTGTCTGTGTTGGCAATGGGTCAATCAATCGTTAAGATCGGCTCGCCTCTACTCGTGAGCCCGGAATCATCCGGATATTTTATGGCGCCAAAATGGTCGCCCGACGGAAAAACAATTGCCGTCTCGGCTGAAAATTACAAAGGCATCTATTTAATAAACTATCAGACTGGTGAGATGACAACCTTGACGGACGAATCCGCGGCAGGATTTGGATTTCAATGGTCGGGCGATGGAAATTCTATTTTGACGACTATATCGAAAGAGGAAAATAAAAAAATCAAACGCGCCATTGTCGTTTTCGATCGGGCGACTAAAGCGATGTCGAAACTTTCGGATTTTGAATTTTCGCTGACGGGAATTCCTTGTTGGACACGAGATTACAAAAACGCCTTCATGAATTATAGCAATCGATTCCAACTTTATTCCAGAGATACGAAAAGCATCGAGACAGGCACCGTTCTATATGTCAGGCAGGACAGAATTGTCTCGCGGAATATTTCCACCAAAGGCGAAACGATTCTGGGAAAATCAGACGAACGTATCATCAATCTGGTTTATTCACCGGATGGAACGAAAGTCGCGTACGAAATAATCGGCGGACCTTTGATGGTGATGAACATCGACGGTACAAATCTGGTCAGTCTCGGAGCCGGTCATCGCGCTTGCTGGTCTCCCGATGGTAAATTTGTCGCTTACATGGTTACGACAGATGACGGCCATCGCTATACTTCATCCGATATTTTTATCAGTTCGATTGATGGAAAAGAGCGAATCAATTTGTCTTCGACTACGGATTTTATGGAGATGAATCCAAACTGGTCATTCGACGGAAAATGGATCGCCTACGACCGACTCGATCATGGTAAGATCTACATTCAGGAAGTCAAATACTAAACCTGAGAAAAACCAAATTCGGAGGTGAAAATCCAATGAAAATTATTCGATTTTCTGTCAAGCCTCTCATTTTTCTACTTTCCTTACTCGTTTTATTTTCAACTGCCGCCAAAGGTGTTTCTCCTTCTGAAACGGATAAACCAACTATCCATCTTGGATCGATGAAATCGGCTGGAATCGATCCGGAAAAAATTGAACAAATCCAAGAAATGCTATCAAAAGGATTGACAGATTCCGCTTATCCGGGCGGCGTTTTTATCAGCGTCCGCAACAGCATTATTTTCGCTAAAATTCCGTTCGGAAACCTGACTTACGCAAAAGACGCTTTACCTATGACCATTGAAACGATTTTCGATCTCGCATCGATGTCAAAAGTCATCGGAACCACGTGCGCCGCCATGTTGCTGTACGACGATGGCTTGTTGAAATTCGACCAAAAAGTCAGCGAACTAATTCCGGAGTTCCGTCAAAATGGTAAAGAGGATATCACAATCCGCCAACTATTGACGCATTCATCCGGATTGCCCGCGTGGGAAAAACTCTGGAAAAAAGGAAATACGCCGAAGGAAATGTTCGACTACCTGTACACAATGCCGTTATCATACCGATCTGACAGCTTATCGGTTTACAGTTGTCTTGGTTTTATTACATTAGGAAAAGTCTGTGAAATTCTTGCCGGAAAACCGCTCGATGTTTTTCTATCGGAGTGGCTTTTCGATCCTCTGAACATGAATCGCACCGGTTATAATCCATCGAAAATATTGATCGATGAGATCGCACCAACCGAATTTGATGCGGAACGAGGAGGCGTCGTACATGGAAAAGTTCACGACGAAAACGCTTACTGGCTTGGCGGCGTTTCGGGAAACGCCGGACTCTTTTCAACAGCGGAAGATTTAGCTGTTTTCGGGCAAATGATGTTGAACGGTGGAATCTATAACGGAAAACGAATCTTTCGGGAGGAAACCGTCCGGCTTTTCACATCCCGGCAAAATATCGTCGATGGCAGTAGCCGAGCGCTGGGATGGGATACTCCCACCGGTCATTCTTCAGCCGGTCAATATTTCAGTAAAAAATCTTTCGGTCATACCGGCTTTACCGGAACCAGCATCTGGATCGATCCGGAAAAAAACCTGATCGGCATTCTGCTCACCAACCGCGTTCATCCGACGCGTAATAACGAAAAACTCTACGATTTCCGTGATAAAATTTATGACTTGCTTCGGGAATCGGTGATTGATTAGAAAATCTAGAGAGAAATTAAAGTTTACACTTCTGATGTGGCGTCAGAGAATTTCCATTAGTTTGGATTCGAGCGAACGTTTTGGCTGAAATCCGGTAATCTGAGAAAACACGTTTCCGTTTTTAAAAAGTAATAGCGTCGGAATGCTGCGAATACCGAATTTTGGTGAAATCGACGGCTGTTCTTCGACATTCACCTTGCCGAATTTGATCTTGCCGGCAAATTGAGTGGATAGTTCTTCGACAATCGGAGCAATTTTCAAACAAGGTGCACACCACGTCGCCCAAAAATCGACCAGAACCGGAATTTTGGATTTCAGTACTTCCTGCTCAAAATTGCTCTCGGTAATTACTATCATGTCAAACCCTTATCAATAATTAATTATCAACTGAACTATACGGGAATAATTTATTCCGCCAACATCTAAAACCAAAAGAATTGTAATGCTGATTTTGCACTATTTTTCGCGAATCCATTGCATCAATTCCGGCAACGTCGGCCGTTTTCCGTACATCAAAAGCGCCACCCGAAAAATCTTCCCCGCGCCAACCATCGCCAGCCATGTGAAAACCCCCAATGTTGCAACTGTCGATAGAATTTCCCACACCGGCGGCGTTTCAACGCCAATTCTCAAGATCATAAAAAACGGCGTAACGAACGGAATGAAAGAACAAACGATTGAAACGACCGAATCCGGATTAGCGATGACATATGATGACATCATGATCGGGATGACCGTGATGAACGAGAGAATTGAAACCGCCTGTTGAGCATCCTGTTCTGAATTGAAAATGGCGCCGACGGACGCGAAAATTCCGGCGTAAAACAGATAACCGAGAATGAAATAAATGAGAAAGTAGATTGTGTTCGCAGAAGTAATAATCTCGACACCCTGAGAACTGGAAACGTAATAACCGACGATAAGGTATAATGCCAATTGCGCCAGGCCGAGAAATCCAAGTCCGATGATCTTCCCCGACATCAATTCGGTCGGCGTGATCGAACTGAGCAGGATTTCCACCAAGCGGTTCGTCCGTTCCATCAGCACGCTTCTCAGCAGAATTTGAGACGACATGAAAATCGCGAAGAATAGCATTAAAACAAAAATGATCGGCGTGAGATACGATAGCATTTCGTTGCCTTCCTTTTCAACGCCCTCTTTCTCAACTTCGATCATCTTAAAATCGACATGCTTGGTCAGTGAACGGATCAGGGTCACGTTCAAACCGGCATCCTGCATTCTGGCGGATGAAACCACTTCGTTGAAAGCGTTGGCGATCTCCGATTGATCTTTAAAATTTCCGACGTTTTTCGCGTAATACTGGACGCGCAAACTATCTTTAATGTCCGCCGGAATGACGAGATAACTTGCGATCACCGAAGAATCCAGCAATTCCGCCGCCTGTTTTTTCATGAATGCAGATTCTGCGTTCTGAAAAAGCACAACCTGATATTTCGGATTGCCGTCTTTCAGGTGCGCGTTTTCAGCGAGTTGAACATCCAAACGATTTCCCAGATAGCCGGTTTCATCGACGATTGCAACGATTCTCGATTCGGTATCTTCACCTGTCATGATCCACGTCGGAACAAACATCGAAGCAACGATGATGATCGGCATGATCAGTACCGAGATGATAAACCATTTCGACCGCAGACGCGTGATGAATTCCCAGGAGGCAACGATCCAAATATTTTTCATCGAATCAAACCTCCTTTACCTGTTTAATGAAAATCTGCTCGAGTGTTGGTTCTTCGATCCGAAATCCCGTGACGGTAACGTATTCCATGACTTTTCTAAGGAAATCGTTCAACGAATTGGCATTTCGCAGGACTCCTGTTAGTCGTCCTTCGGTAATCATCATGTCGTCCAGCTCGACATTTTCAATTGCTTTGGAATCGCCGGTAAATTCCAGTGAAACCGTCTGCGTACCAAAGTCTCTTTTTATTTGCGCCAGATCGCCATACAGAATCCGCTTTCCATGACTGATCAGGCAAATTTCGTTGCACATACGTTCGACCTGTTCCATTTGGTGCGTCGAAAAAATGACCGTCGTCCCACCCTGCTTCAATTCGTTAATAATATCTTTCAATAACAGCTGATTGACCGGATCGAGACCGGAAAACGGTTCGTCCAAAATCACCAGCATCGGATTGTGAATAATGGCGATAATGAACTGCACTTTCTGTTGATTACCTTTTGACAATTCCTCGATTTTCCGCTGGGAATAAGCGGTCAATTCAAAGCGTTCTAAGAAATGATCGGTGCGTTTGGATGCGTCGGAGGACGATAGTCCTTTCAATCTCGCCAAATAGACGATTGTCTCCTTGAGTTTCATTTTCTGGTACAGTCCGCGCTCTTCAGGTAAATATCCGATGCGTTTGTAGCGGCTTTTTTGGATCAACTCCCCATTGTAAAAAATATGTCCTGAATCGGGTTGAATGATGTTCATGATCATCCGGATCATCGTAGTTTTTCCGGCGCCGTTCGGTCCTAAAAGGCCGAAAATGGAACCTTGCGGGACATCGAAATTTAAAGAATCGACAGCCAGTGTTTTGTTGAATGCCTTTGTCACGTCACGAATTTCAAGCATGATTTTCCCTTCGCAGATGAAATCTCATCGATCGCCGTTTACTTGACGAGAAATTTGATAAATCTTCGTTTACCGACCTTGACGATGTTTTCCGAACCGCTGGGTAGCTCCAGATTTATATCAGACACTTTTTCATCGTTCAGCCGGACCGCACCCTGTGCGATCAACCGCCGCGCTTCTCCATTCGATGCGACAATATTATTGTCAGTCAGTAATTTAACAAGCAGATGCGATTCTGCGGTCAGTTCAACGACAACAGTTTGAATGTCGTCCGGTATTTCCTTCTTACTGAAAACCTGTTCAAAATTCGATTGCGCCTCATCAGCGGCTTGTTTAGAATGATACATTCCGACCAATGTTTTCGCCAATTCCTTCTTAATGGTCATTGGATTGACTTTCGGATCTTTAAGCTGCGTCTCGACACATCGCAATTCGTCGAGTGACAGATCGGTAGTTAATGTAAAATATTTCAGGATCAGGTTGTCGGGTATGGACATCACTTTGCCGAACATGTCGGTCGGTTCGTCGTCGATGCCAATATAATTTCCAAGGCTCTTGCTCATTCTCTGCGCACCATCGATTCCCTCTAAAACCGGAAGCGTCAGGACGATTTGCGCCTCCTGCCCGTAATCGCGTTGCACCTGTCGTGCGGCGAGAAGATTGAATTTTTGTTCCGTGGCGCCAAGTTCGACATCCGCACGAATCGCGACAGAATCGTAACCCTGCATGAGCGGATAGAAAAATTCGTGCAGGCTGATCGGTTTTTCATCGTTGAATCGTTTATGAAAATCATCCCGTTCGAGAATTTGTGAGACGGTAAATTTTGAAGCAAGGCTCATGATCTCGTCAAATTGCATTTTTTTGAACCATTCGCCGTTGTAATGTACTTCGGTCTTTTCTCGGTCGAGAATCTTGAAAAACTGTTTCTCGTAAGTCTGAGCGTTTTTCATCACGGTTTCGTAGGTAAGCCGAGGGCGCGTTTCGCTCTTGCCGCTCGGATCGCCCACCATTCCCGTGTAGTCGCCGATAATCAGCACAATTGTATGGCCGAGATCTTGAAATTGTCTGAGTTTGCGAATACCGACGGTGTGACCAAGATGAATATCCGGCGCGGTCGGGTCAAAACCCTGTTTGACACGGAGCGGCTGACCGGTTTTGATCGATCGTTGTAGTTTGGCGACCAATTCCTCTTCGGAGATCAGTTCCTCGGTTCCGATTTTAATGATGTCTAATTGTTTCTGAATGGATGGAAACATATCGTTAGTTACCCTTTCTGAGTCGGTCCAATTCCCGTTTGGCGTCGCGTTCGGCCAGCGAATCACGTTTGTCGAACTGCCGCTTACCGCGAGCAAGTCCGATCTCGACTTTCACTTTTCCGGATTCGTTGAAATAGATTCGTGTCGGAATCAGCGTACAGCCTTTAGTTTCGACGCTTCTCTCCAAACGTTTGATTTCTTTTCGATGAAATAAAAGTCGCCGCTGCCGTTCCGGTTCATGGTTGTCGAACCCGCCGCTATACACATACGGCGTAATATGACATTTAATCAGAAAGACTTGGCCGTTGATAATTTTGGCGTAACTGTCCTTGAGATTCGCTTGTCCGGCACGCAACGATTTGACCTCCGAACCCTGCAATTCGATTCCCGCTTCGATCTTGTCATCGATGAAATAGTCATGGAAGGCTCGGCGGTTGGTCGCAACATTTTTTACTTCACTCTTTTTCACGGCAAAAAACTTACTCGCTTTTCGGAAAACTTTCAACGTTAATCTTGGATAAATTGGCGGCGGTTGATATATTTAACGGCTTTTTGAGCCCGGGTGGTGGAACTGGTAGACGCGCTAGGTTCAGGACCTAGTGGCCAATAGGCCGTGCGAGTTCAAGTCTCGCCTCGGGCACATTGTTAGAAACAAACCGGTTGAAAATCGACCGGTTTTTTTATTTTCATGATAAATGAATAATCCGAAATTCCGAAGGATATTTTGGATATTTGCCGGTAGGAAGCGACCGAAAAACAAAATATCTCCCAAAAGAGTCGTTTGATGCCGATCCTGATCGTCGCGATTTGGATTCAGCTTTAAACTATCCTGGATAAATTCCTGATCGGTAAATTCTCAGCGAATTCACAGAAAATTATTCTATAAACAGTGCCTGAATATGTCGGTCAAATAGATTTCCCGTGACATTTGGCGCGATAAAATCATCAAACTTAACCAGCGCGGCGTGATACGATTTGTCCATTTCGGCGGCGATTTTATAACCGACATGAAGCAGTTGCCGGAAATGCGGATTGTACGACTTTTCCGAGTCGTCATGCCGCAAAGCCGCAACATACTGCCGCGATGTCCACTCTTGAACTTCTGACTGAAGCGGCAACATTTTTTCATCGATTTCTAGCACTTCTGCGTAGGGTTTCATGAGTTCTTCACGGCGCGAAAAAGCCAATGAATAAACTTCTTTAGCGATTTTCAATCCATCGCCATCCGCCGATGCTAATCCAATCAATTCTTCTAACCACGTCGTTCCGGCGGTTTTGACATGCACACCGGCATCGTATTTCTTCGTCAACTTCCGAATGATCGGATAGAGTGAAAATTTGTCGCTTCCGGAATGCACGCTGAGTTTCAAATCCGGATTCAGTCCGAACTCGTTGACAGCAAATCGAATGACGAGAATATCTTCTTCAAATTCCCGTGCGAATTGCTCCAAATCGCCGATATATTCGACGCCTTTGTTCAGTCGCCCGGTGAATTTTGGCGCGATTGTATCCAAAGGAATTCCGCACCATGCAACAGCCGCCAGAATGAAAAACAGTTGAAGCGGCGTTTGAGCGCGGATGGTTTCATCCATGGATAATTCCAAAGCATAATCCTTTGGACATTTGTCACCAATCATCCTGTAAATCGTTTCGGCCTCCAGAACCGGCGCTAAAAATTGTCCCATGATCTCTTCAACGACATTTTTCGAGACAGATAATTTTTCTGAAAATCCGGGGATCAGGAACGGTTTGGTGTATCGTTCGCAAAATTTAAAAAATCCGGCGACATCCTGACCGTCCGGTTTTTTCCCAATCGAACCGGCAACATCGACAGTAAAAAAATCACTGAATTCCAGAAAATCTGCGACGGTGTTCCGGTTGATGTGATCTGCATCGACGAAGTACGGCGCCTTCCAGCCAAGACTTT
>JAQUKI010000023.1 GCA_028719225.1 Fidelibacterota bacterium
TGTTCGAACTTCAGCGTTATTATTCATGGATCGTCGATCGCTTTCATATTTCGACGCAGGTCTATCAGCGGTCTACTTACGGCAAACGATATAACTTTCAATGGCTCGAAGATCGTCTCGCGGCGCTGAACTTCAGGCTGATCTTCTGCACACGCCGGCCCGAGACTTTCGCGGACGCCCGCCGTGAACGGATCAAAGTGTCCGGCAAACCGTCGCAGTACGACGACCTGCATGTCTTCATCCGCGAACAGGAAATGCTGAGAGAGTTTATCGGATTATCGAAACTCACGTCAATGGAGATCGATGTCTCGGATGATAACGTTGCACACGCTACGGATAGAATCGCCGATTGGTTGGAAGAGACCGGCGGATTGATTGCAACATGAGAAGAGAGATTAAGACTTTAACGGCAGAGATTGCGGAGGACACAGAGAAATACCAATTAGATAGCATGTCAACGCAGAGCATTGACACGAGGGAAATATAAAATATGAACCGAATATTTATCTCATTAGCGATTCTGTTGACAACCGCATTTGCCGGAGGGAAAAATTCAACCATGAAATCAATTCTGATCGTCTATGGCTCATATTCGGGTTCGACCGCCGAAATCGCAACCAGAATGAAAACCACGCTCGACAACCTGAACTGTAAAACGGTTCTGATGCCGGCGTCTGCGGTTCAAACCGACCTAACTCAATACGACCTGATCGTCATCGGCTCGGCTATTCATGGCAATAAACCGCATGAAAACGTGATCAAGTTCATCGATGTCAACCGTTCCGCGCTGAGCAAGAAAAAGGTTGCTGTTTTCGCCGTCTGCTCCACGATCACTTCGGTAAAAGAAAAACGAAAAGCGAATGCTTTAACCTATCCCGACAAAATCGCCAATGGATTGAAGCCGATTGACAGAGCCGTCTTCGGAGGAAATTTCCCATCCAGCGGTCGGTTTGCAAATTATATGGGGAAATTGATACTTGGCATCATGCCGGGCGATTACCGGGATTGGAATAAGATCGCCGCATGGGCGACTTCACTTGCAAGGAAATAGATCGGAGGTCGTCCGGAAATACTGACGCCAATCAACCGATATTTTCGGTAAAACTAATTTTCCGCTTCGTGATACTCGAATAGAATCTTCTAAATTTCCGTGGGCTATTGACAAAACTCAAATCTGATAGTAATATAACAAATAGAAAATATCGGAGAGTTCTTTGAAAAACGGAAAATCAAGAGGAGGCGATCATGTGGAAATTCATTTTTGTGGCGGCGATCTGCGTATCGAGCATTTTCTGCCAGGAGGGAGAAAAAAAGAACGGAAAAGATTTTTTTGGCATCAGCATCCATTCGGGTCACGGTAAGAATTATGTCAGCGGAGACGGTTACCCGATGGATTACTGGTATGCTTTTAACGATGGACCCGACAATGCGGACGATTCCAAGGCGTTTTTGACGAAGGCAGGCAGTCAGTATTTCGCAATTTATTTTGACTTTAATTTCGGGAAAATCTATTCGTTCGGGATTGAAACCCGCAAACGTAACGATATTCATTATAAAACCAACATGGGATCCGATCAGAAATGGTGGCGCGGTCATGCCGGAATTGAGGATCCCGTCTGGTACTGGTTCAAGGTGACTTATCCGTATCCCGCCACTGATTTAGGAAAGGCGGGAAAAATATCCTCAAGTTTCGATTTTCAATTTGGCTATTCCCCAAAAACTGTGATGGTAATTCATTCGGAAGATATGCAGTTCGAAAATGGGCAGCAAATCGGTTATCAAAATGGAAAATGGACGTTTGACTTCGGACTTGGTTTTCTGCTTGATGTGAGTATGGAATATGAAGCGCCTATCATTCCACTTTGTATCGGGGCAACCATCCAAGGCGGTTTCAAAGGACCGGAATTCAACAAATGCGTTTATGAATACTCCAATCCGAGCGGCAGTTATGTCCAGGAACGCGGTGATAATGCAAGAGGCAAATTCGGCGCGCCGTTGTATTGGGGATTCGATTTCTATCTGCGTTATCAAATACCTTTGGGCTGGGTCAAATCGAAGATTTAGAATATCATCAAAAAATATTTTATCTTTAAACATGTTCTGTCAGATCTTTTGATCTGACGGTTGAAAAAAAATGAATACGATTTTGGAAAAACCCGCAAATTGCCGGAAAGGATGCGGCGCATGCTGCATCGCTATCTCGATCTCTTCCCCGCTTCCGGGAATGCCGGACGGAAAACCGGCGGGAATCCGGTGCATTCACTTGTCAGATGAGAATATCTGCACGATCCACGCGCACGAAGATTACCCGAAAGTTTGCCGGAATCTTCGTCCGTCAATCGAAATGTGCGGCTATTCATTCGGTGAAGCTATGGCATATCTGACGAAACTCGAGCAACTGACCGCGCCGTCGATTTCTCCCGCTTCAGATTACAATGATAAAAATAATCGAAAGGAGTTCCAATGAAACATATCATCGCTTATTGTGGCTTGAATTGCCACGAATGTGACGCCTACTTAGCGACTCTCGCAAACGACAACGCGAAACGCAAAGAAGTCGCCAAACAATGGTCGAAGGAATATCATGTCGATCTCAAACCGGCAGATATCAACTGCACCGGCTGTTTGACTGTCGGCGAAAATGTCTTCAGCCATTGCAAGGTCTGCGAAATCCGCCTTTGCGGCATAGAAAAGAAAGTCGTCAACTGCGCGCATTGCAACGATTTCGTCTGCGAAAAGCTGGAGAAATTCTTCACGATGGCGCCATCTCTGCGCGAAAAATTGACCAAACTTCGTACCGTACTTTAAACATTTACAAACAATTTCAATTAATAGGAGAAACCCAAAATGAGTAATCATTCCGAAACTTCAGCAGAATGTTGTCCGAAATTCGATCCCGCACCGTGGGATGAAAAATCACACATTTGGAAAGATAAACGTTTCATTCAGGACGAAGTTTGCCAGATTTTTCATATGCCGATGAACATGAGCAAGGTCGTGACACGCATGTGGTCGAAAATCCAGGCAGCCGACGCCGCTCCGGCAACAGCCGATTTTCTGATGCTGGCTTACGATCCGTCACCATGGAAATCCGAACTCTACATGAACATCACAAAAGACGTTCCCGACGCCAAAATGGTCACGCTTTCCGGGACTTTCCTGAGCAAGGTCTTTGACGGCCAATACAATGAAGTACCCAAATGGATCAAGTCAATGGAAGCATTTGTCAAAAGTCAGGGAAAAGTCATCAAGAGGCATTATTTCTATTACACGACATGCCCGAAATGTGCGAAGAAGTACGGCCACAACTATGTCGTCGATTTTGCGGAAGTGGAATAATTCATTCGAGTATTTCGATAACAGGAGAAAAATGACAAATGATAGTTTCGAAACGCAGGCACTTGCCTGCTTCGATAATGGTTTCAATTGTGCGCAGGCGGTTCTTCGTGCTTTCGCAAAAGAATCCGGTTTGGACGAGATAAGCGCACTTAAAGTCACCGGCGGATTTGGCGCCGGGATGGGACGGTTGCAATCGATCTGTGGTGTGTTGACTGCCACATTTATGGTCATCGGCTGTCACTACGGCAAACTCCGAAAGGATGACTCCGACGCCAAAGAGAAAACGTATGCGCTTGTTCAAACCGCCGCAGAAAAATTCCGGGCGGTCCACGGGTATATTAATTGCCGCGAACTTCTCGGTTGCGATATGAATACTGACGAAGGAAAGAAAATCATTGAAGATCAAAATTTCCACGTCACGAAGTGCCACGGATATGTCCGGACTGCCTGCCGCATCATCGATGAACTGATTTATAACAAGGAAACCAAATCATGACCAAACAATGGTACGAAGAACTGTTTGAGAATTTCGGAGAAAAATACGAGCAGGAATCCTTTACAAAAGGCACTCTCGGCGAAGTAGATTTCATCGAAAAAGAGATCGGTTTCAACAAGTCTGCCAAAATCCTCGACATCGGTTGCGGCACCGGCCGGCATGACATCGAGTTGGCCAAACGCGGCTACAATGTCACCGGCATCGACCTCTCCGAATCGATGCTGAATAAAGCCCGCGCGAACGCCAAGACTGCCGGAGTTCTGATCAATTTTCAACAGGCCGATGCCAGATATTTGCACTTCAGTAGTGGATTCGATCTGGTTTTATCGGTCTGCGAAGGCGCGTTCCCGCTCATGGAAACCGACGAAATGAACTATCAAATCCTGCAGAATGCCGCCCGCGCGCTGAAATCCGGCGGCAAATACATTCTGACGACTTTGAACGGCCTCTTCCCGTTACATCATTCGACAGAAAATTTCGTTAACGATGCCGCTACCAGCGATTCAATCAACAAAGGAAATACTTTCGATCTGATGACCTTCCGCGATATTTCCGTTTTTGAGACCACCGATGACTCAGGCAATTCCAAAACCCTGCATTGCAGCGAACGCTATTATGTTCCGTCGGAAATTACATGGCTGCTAAAATCGCTCGGTTTTTCTAATATCGGCATCTTTGGATGCAAACTCGACGCTTGGAACCGGAATGATAAACTGACCACAGAAGATTTCGAAATGTTGATCGTGGCGGAAAAAATATAGATATTTTTTTCACTTCTATATAAAATATCAATAAATAACCTGAAGGAACATCTTCCAACACCAGGCATAAGAAATATTAAAAAAAACCGAAGAATGTACATGATCAAACGACAATTAATGTTAATTTTGGCACTGTTAGTTTTCTCGACATTTTTCTTCTCGTGTTGGAGTGGTAGCGGAGCGGGATTACTAAGCGATGTGATCGGAGAAGCTTCCGACGATGAAGATGATGATGACAGAACTGTAACAGTCATCGACGACGGTGATGAAGTCGACTTTGGAGACTGTGACCAGGATAATGGGATTGATCTTTTCGATATTTTCTCTACTTCTGATAACGAACCTGATACAGTGGTCAGAAAAAGTAGGTGGAATTGGATAGGATTCTCAACAGGATCCGGTGTTGTATCATCTTCGGATTTATACAGTTTCAATCATTTTAATTTCTACTTGAACAGTCGAAATCGTCTTAAAAATTATTTTTCAATCGGGTTGGGAATTTCTCCAATACAAAAAACCAGTTATTTATCAAATTCACTTTCAGATGCTGTTATGTTATATAACATTGGAGTCGGCCACAGAATTTATACAACCCCTCGCCATACACTTTTAGGACATTATATAGTATTTGGTGCAAATTACAACATCATGGCATGGGATTATAAAAATGCTGTATCGATTGAAAGATACGATGAAGATGGTACATTAGTAAGCAGCGATGAGATTAAAAGCGACGCTTTGGAAGGTATCGAAATATATTTCGGTTCAGGTCTAAATTTATTACAGACAAAAAAAGTCATCGTTGGTGGAACTATAACACCCGGTGCGATATTTTGGTATTGGAACACACTACAGGGTTTTGAAAACGACGTTTTCAAACCTTTTTATTATGTAAAATTTGGTATCAACATTCAGTTGAATCCTTCATGACAAGATGATTAATCATTCTAGACAAAAGGAATTGGCTCTGGAGTTTAAAATACATGTTGTAATGGAAAAAACCCGAACATGGCAACCGTTCATCTATTCTTTTCTCCTTTCATCCCGCCTAATTTCCACAGACATATTCGGTATTTATCTTCGGCTTGATCGTGTATATTTTGAACCAGAAAGGTTGACAATAAATATCTAAACGAAAGGAGAAAATCATGAATGATGCAAATTCGACTTCTCCAATGAACCTTGTCCAACTAAAGAAATTGGTCATCCGGCGGTTTGTTGCCGCCATCATCGTTGTCGGTCTGATGTTTTTCCTGCCGGCCGGGACGTTGAATTACTGGCAGGCTTGGCTGTGGCTATTCATCATATTCTTTCCGATGGCGCTGGTCGGACTTTGGTTATTACGACATGATCCGGCTTTGCAGGAGCGCCGTATGCGCACCCGTGAAAAAGAAAACGAGCAAAAACGTTTTCAGAAATTAACAACTCCGGTTTTCATATTGATCTACCTTATGCCCGGATTCGATCGGCGATTTGGCTGGTCGGATATTCCGGCAGGAATCATCATTCTGACTGACATCCTGATTCTGATTGGATACGGTTTGTTCTTTCTGGTTATGAGAGAAAACAGTTATGCTTCGCGCGTCGTGGAAGTCTCCGTGGATCAAAAGGTAATTAAAACCGGTCTGTACGCAATCGTCCGGCATCCGATGTACACCTCAGTAATTCTGATGTGGGTTCTGACACCGTTGGCGCTTGGCTCATTCTGGGCGTTCCTGCCGGCTCTTTCCATTCCATTGATGATCGTAATCCGCATTAAAAACGAAGAAAAAGTCCTGACCGAAGAACTGCCCGGTTATCGTGAATACTTGCAGGAAGTCAAATATCGCATAATCCCGGGAATCTGGTAAGGATCCCATTTCTTGCATCGGAATTACATCAGAGAGGTTTTATGAAAAATTACAAACTGATATTATGGATGACATGTATTATCCTGACTTTTTGTTTGCCGTGTCTTGGAGGAGAGAACACTTTCAATCGCGAAGTGGAAAAAAATCTGGTTGAAAAAGCGCTCCGCAACAATATCGGCTGGGCAAAGAACAAGGACATACAGTTGCTGTACAGCGGTATTGCAAATGACACAAGTTACCTCGTCGTAAATCCTTCAAGCCGGATCACTAGAGGGTTACAGGATGTCAAGAAATCCGAGGCTTTTTGGATGAGTCCTGATTTCAAAGCGATCCGGTATGAGATAAAGGATTTGACGATCAATTTCTCAAGATCGGGCGATGTCGCATGGTTTTTCTGCATACTTGACGATATCAACGAATGGAAAGGACAACCTGCCAATTGGGAAAATACCCGATGGACGGGAGTGCTGGAAAAAAGAGACGGCAACTGGATCATCGTTCAGATGCACTTTTCGTTTCCGAGAAAATAATACATAAGATTAAAGTGTTCCGAGGTTTTAAATGAGACTTTCTCTTTTACTTATTGTTGCAGCAATTACGACATTTATGAATTGTTCAAATATATCATTTTCTGAACATCACAGAACATACTATGATGAAAGCAATAAAAGTGTACCGATCATTTATGATTTAGACCTCATCAAAAAATTAATAATATTTATTCCTGAACCAGATATTTTTATTGATAGTACTTACAATGACAATAAATCGACGTACTACTATTTAAAGATAGATAATGATGGTCATCTCATTTCTGTCGATCAAAATAAGTCCATTGATGCTTCTATCGATACAGTGATATTTAATTGTTTCAAAAATGCGAAGTTCAGTAAGATATTTCCTACATCTACCACTGAAGCATATTCAATATGCATATTACCTTTTATTAAGAAAAATAAAATTCATTTTTGCGATGGTAGTGAAAATGAAAAAGACATTTCTGAAACAGATGAAAAGAAATTGCAAATAAAATCTCCTATCGAAACACCACCACAGCCAGTTGGTGGTTTTGATGCAATACAAAATAATTTGATATATCCATTAATAGCTGAAAAACAAAATATTGAAGGTTTTGTTAAAATAGAAGCATTTGTAAATGAAGATGGATTAATTGGTCCTTATCGAGCATTAGAATCTTCAGCACAATATTTTACAGATTCTGTTTATAAGGCATTGATAAAAACGGAATGGATTCCTGCTACATCTGACGAAAAACCCATCGGAGTTTGGATTTCGATACCGTTTTATTTCAAATTGCGAAGATAACCGAATATCCTATCCCGGAGTAAACTTATGAACATTGGCATAGCACTTGGCAGCGGCGGAACAAAAGGTTTCGCACACATCGAATACCTGAAAGTCATCGATGAATTCGGCATCAAGATCGGAGCAATTTCCGGCGCAAGCATGGGTGCGCTGATCGGCGCCTTTTATGCCGGCGGAATGAAAGCCGCAGAAATGGAAAAGATCTTCGCCGACCTGACGTTATTCGATAAGGCGAAAATGGCCGACGTCCTGTCCATCGATAAAGCAGGACTGGTCAAAGGTCGGAAGATTGAACAATTTCTCGAGGAAAAACTTCCCGTTAAACGCTTTGAAGGACTCACCATCCCGCTGAAGATCGTGGCGACAGATTACTGGAGCAAAGAGCAGGTCATCTTTGACAAAGGTGATATTGTTCCGGCGATCCGCGCCAGCATTTCAGTGCCGGGATTGTTCCGGCCATATGAATACGAAAATCGCCTGCTGATCGACGGCGGCGTCGTCAATCCGGTGCCGTTCGATCTGCTGACCGATGACTGCGACTTCATTATCGGCGTTGATGTTTCCGGTGAGAAAGACATCAAGGCTAATGCCGTCCCGAGTCCGGTTGAAGTTCTGCTGGGAACCTTTCAGATCATGCAGAAAGTCATCACCGATCAGAAGGAAAAAGGACGGCATGTCATGATCTACTGCAAGCCACGCCTCAACGGCATTCGCGCCTTCGAATTCTATAAATATCAGGAAGTGTTCGCTACTTTGCCGGACGACATTGCGTGGTTTCGGGCAGAATTGAAAAAACATGGACTGGGGAAAAATTGAAAATTGCAGATTGGAGATTCGAGATTGCATATTGCAGATTTTCCGACCGCTTGGCTAATCAATAATCCTCTCAGCCGATTATTTTTCCACCAGAACATTAACTGTTTTTCGATCACTGTGTCCGGTCTAATTTGATCCGGAATTTAAAAAGGATGAAATGATGAACAACTTATGCCAAATCCCCACTCCAAACGAACACCCGAAAGCCAATGCGCTGTTTCGGTTTGCGCTGCTCGCGGCTGTCACTGTTCTGATGTTTATTCCGGCCTGTGATAGAGACACCCGCGAAACCGTCCTCAACACCAAACCTCATCTCGAAGATAGCATCGTTTACCATCTTCCGTCGGCGCCTCGACTGTGCGATGCTCTGAATGCCGAGAAAAAATATGTCGATATCGGTGACTGCCGGCTGTACTGCGAGATCGAAAGCAATGGCATCCCATTGGTATTGATTAACGGTGGTCCGGGAGGAACGCATCACTGTTTTCACCCATGGTTGACAGCGGCCAGCAAGGATTTCATGGTGATTTATTATGACCAGAGAGGTTGCGGACTCTCGGATTACAAACCCGGCGAAGGTTATTCCTTCGAGCAAACCGTCGATGACCTGGAGAATCTGCGCAAAGCGCTGAATATCAATCGATGGATCGTTCTGGGACATTCCTACGGCGGCGCCATCGCCCAATATTATACGATCAAATATCCGCAACATGTCATCGGACAGATTTTAGTCGGCGCCGTTCCGATGCTGAATAAGCCGGAGATCAATACCAAAAGTCTTACCCCTTTTCTTAACGAACAAGAAACCATGAAATTCAGTAAGATTCGGGCTTTAGGTATCGCAGGGAAATTGACCCTGCCCCAATTTTATTTTAACAAAGATATCAACGGCGGTTGGAAACGCGAGAATTTCAGGATGCCTGACCGAAACAGGTTGGCTCAGGCGGCAATTTATGACATTGTGTTCGATCCGGCTTACAGTTCTGATTTTGACCAATACTATTTCGAAAACGCTTTCGATAATTGTCCCATCCCGACCTTGATTTGCGAAGGCAAGTACGATTCGGTCTGGTCGGATAAAAAGGTGTCCTTATTCAGAAAAAATCATCCAAACGCGCAATTCAAAGCCTTTAAAAAATCAAGTCATAATATCTACAGCGACGAGCCGGAATTGTTCGTCGAAACAATCACCCGATGGGGAAAGTCACTGAAAACAGCCGACACTGAAAAAATTTCCGCATGGCAAAATCAGACAAGCGAAGTGTTGGGTAAACGGTTAAGTTTCATCAGCGACGGTAAGATGTTTTTCAGACTGATAAAAACGGACGGGATAGCCGCCGCTAAAAAGTTTTATGATAATTTCAAAAAAAACAATCCGGATATGGTCTTATTTTCCGAAAATGCCCTGAATGTGCTCGGTTATCAATACATGGCCGAAAATAAAATCGACGTGGCTATCGGGATATTCGAATTGAATGTAAAGGAATACCCGCAATCATGGAATGTCTGGGACAGTCTCGGGGAAGCCTGGCTGAAAAAAGGCGATCGCCGGAAGGCGCGTATGTATTATCAGAAATCAGTCGACCTTAATCCCGGAAACGCCGCCGGAAAGAATATAGTGGAAGAACTCTCGGGCAAGTAATATTTCTAATTGTCTCAGAAATCAGAAACACTATATTACCCCGCGACCTGTTTAGTCAAGGAATCCAAAAATGACAGAGAATGAAATTTTCAAAGAGATCGATTATACAAAGAATATGTTAGCCCGGGATGAATACGAAAAGTGCGCTTTCGTGAATTGTAACTTCAATAATGCGGATCTTTCAAGCGTCATTTTCAGAGATTGTGAGTTCGATAACTGTGATTTCAGTTTAGCCAAAATGAAGGGCACGGAACTGAACAACATCAAATTCTCTAACTGCAAATTACTGGGCGTTCATTTTGACGATTGTAATGATTTCCTGCTGTCTGTCTCTTTTAAGAATTGTCTTCTGAAACTTTCGACCTTTTATAAACTGAAACTTAAAATGACGAAGTTTGACAACTGCAATCTTCAGGAAACCGATTTTAGCGAAACAGACCTGACCGGTTCCGTATTTACAAATTGCGATCTGCAAAAGGCGATGTTCGACCGCACAAATTTGGAAAAAGTGGATTTTCGGTCAGCATTCAGCTATTCCATCGATCCGGAAAAAAACCGGATCAAAAAAGCCAAATTCTCAAGAATGGATATCGCTGGGCTGCTGGATAAGTACGATATTGAAATTGAATGAACGAGATTACAGTATCATTCTATTGATAAGCCATCGATTTCTATATTATTCATCCACACTTCACATTCCTGTTGCCATCAACGGAATTTGTATGTAAAATCGCAACGAATGGTTTATTATTTGATAAGATTATTATCATGAAACTTGATCGACTTTTTCGGAGGTAGTAACTGAACACTCAAATCGCACTTTTTCCACACAATGGATTAAAAAAATACACCAACGGCGTTGCTAATAAAGTCGATATCATTGATAAGAACTTTCACAACTGGTACCGGTTTGTGTTGTCTTTCCCGCCCCACCTTGTCAGAGAATATATTCAAAGATTTGATCTTAAAACCGGATACACGCTGTTAGATCCTTTTTGCGGCACTGGGACAACCGTTTTAGAGGCAAAACTAAACGGCTTGATCGGTATCGGGATAGAAGCAAATCCAATGGCTTATTTCGCCACATTAGTAAAAACCAGATTTGAAGTTGATAGTGATAAATTAACAGAAGATACAAATATAGTTGCCAAAAATGCTGAATCCATGATCCGGAATTACACAAGAAACGAGATCATAAAACTCTCAGAAGAAGAGTATGATTTACTTCTGACTGACTCCATTAGTCCCATTCCTTTGCATAAAACATTATTGCTTTTACAAGCAATCCGCGAGTACAACTCAGAATACATCGATAATCAACTTTTAGCTCTCGCGACTTCAACCGTTAAAAATGCAAGCAATTTACATTTCGGGCCGGAAGTCGGAGTCACCAGAAAAAAGAAAAGTGATTCTAACGTTGTCAGTGACTGGCAAGAGATGATTAGAATAATGGTACAGGATTTAAAGAGTGTCAACTCACAGATTTACTTCAAAACGGAAGTGTATAACGCTGATTCGAGAGAAATGAGCAGTTTTTTACAACCTGATTCTATCAATGCCGTGTTTACATCGCCGCCCTATCCAAATGAAAAAGATTATACCCGGACGACGCGTCTCGAATCCGTGATCCTTGGCTTTTTAAAGAACAAAACTCAGTTAAGAGAATTGAAAAAAAACCTCCTCCGATCCAATTCCAGAAACGTTTATAAAGGCGACGACGACGATCAATATATAACGCAACATCCCGAAGTCATTAAAATTGCCAACGAGATTGAGGAGCGGAGAATTGCCCTGAAAAAAACCTCCGGTTTCGAGAAACAATACCATAAAGTCACCAAACTTTATTTTGGCGGAATGGCAAAACATCTTGAAAGCCTGAAGCCTTTTCTTAAGAAAAATGCCCGGTTAGGATATGTCGTCGGTGATCAGGCGTCATTTTTACAGGTTTATATCCCGACGGGTAAGATTTTATCCGATATTGCCGATTCACTTGGATATGAAGTACTTGGAATTGATTTATTCCGAACCAGATTTGCAACAGCAACTAAAAAAGACATGAACGAAGAAGTATTAGTACTCAAATGGAGGAAATAAATGGCGGCAGATCAACAGAACCGATATTCCAAACTGATTGAGAAAATCTTTTTTAAACAGTATAAGCCCGGTGTACGGGAGATAAGGTTTGAACGTACGGATTTGATTTCCACGGCAAAACAGTTACGAATTGACCTGCCTAAAAATCTTGGTGATGTCGTTTACAGTTTTCGTTATCGCGCTCTTCTTCCGGAGAAAATCACAAAAACCGCCCCAGATGGTTTGGAATGGATAATCAGACCGATGGGACGGGCTTTATACATGTTTTCTTTGTCCGATATGGCACGGATTATTCCCTCCAAATTTTTAGCAGAAACGAAAGTTCCCGATGCCACTCCGGGTATTATCAACAAGTATGCATTATCTGATGAACAGGCTTTATTAGCGAAGCTACGGTATAACCGGCTAATCGACATTTTTACCGGAATCACGTGTTATTCCTTGCAAAATCATTTACGCACATCCGTTCATAGTTTGGGGCAGATAGAAACGGATGAACTCTATGTCGGCATTGATAAAAAAGGTGTCCATTATATCATTCCCATTCAAGCAAAAGGTAACACCGATAAGTTAGGGATTATTCAGATAGAGCAGGATTTTGCTATGTGTCAGGAAAAATTTCCTCACTTAGTCTCTATCCCAATCGCCGCACAATTCATCGATAGAAACTTTATTGCGCTCTTTTCATTTGAACAAACAGAAAAAGGGATTGCAGTCACTTCTGAAAAACACTATCGCTTAGTTGCCCATGATGATTTAAATGAAGCAGAAATCGAGCAATATAAAAATCGGAAGGAATAGATATCCCTCCTATCGATCTTCTCTAGGATATCAATCAAATAAAAACTAGAGGTAAAAAATGAAACCGAAAACAAACAATATCGTCGGAATCGTCCTGATAATTATCGGAATGGTAATGTTGGTTTTGAACGCGCTGGATTATGTGCTGGGATGGAACAAGATCAGTTCGGCAATCTCGGCAATCGGACTGATGCTTGTCTTAATCGGCGCCGGTATTACCGGGAAATGGAGAAAAATAGAAAAGAAATAAACGTATTCAACCACGTTGCAGTTGAACACTAACGATGAAAAATATCTAATCGAGTTCGACTCTGTATGTGTTCAACTCGATTAACCCCGGATACAATCCGGTATCAGGAGCGCTGCTAATATGTATAAGTTAATCACTACTCTGTTAATTACACTGTCTCTTGCCTTCGCCCAAACCAAAGAAATCTGTCTCACCTTTGATGATCTGCCGGTCGTCGGCCTGCGGCAGACAGACATCAGCCTCCAGCGCCCGATCATCGACAAACTGACCGGCACATTAAATCGCTACGCAATTCCGGCCATCGGGTTCGTCAATGCCTGCCGCTTTTATTCAAACGGCCAGATAGACTCACAGAAGATCGATCTGGTCAACCGCTGGCTGGATGCCGGACTGGAAATCGGCAATCACGCTTACTCGCATATCGATTACAATAAGGTTTCCTGTCGCGAATTCACCGCCGATCTGCTGAAAGGTGAATCGCTGATCAAAGAATTGGCGGCCGAACACGGGAAATCAATCCGCTATTTCCGTCATCCTTTCCTACATCGCGGCAACACGAAAGAGAAAGTCGATTCCTTAGCCACCTTTCTCGCCGAACATGGCTACCGTGAAGCGCCGGTGACGATCGACAACACCGATTATCTTTTCAACGCCGCTTACGACAGCGCCATCGCCAAAAAGGATTCCGTGTTAATGAAGACCATCGGCGCGGAATACGTCGCTTATCAGGAAAAGAAACTGGCCTATTTCGAGAATCAGTCGCTCAAATTGTTCGATTATAACATGCGGCAGATCTTCCTGCTTCACGCCAATGCAATTAACGCCGATTACGTCGATGAACTCGCGGAAATGATTCTGCGGCATAATTACCGGTTCGTGACAATCGACAGAGTGTTGGAGGATAAAGCCTATCTCACACCGGACACATTCTATAAAACCTTCGGAATTTCCTGGCTCGACCGTTGGGCATTAACTGCCGGCAAAAAAGGCGAATTCTTCCGGGACGAACCTCGCACGCCGGAATTCATCCTGAATCTGGCCGGAGTGGATAGCGAGTAATAAAACCCAACCGCGAATGAACACGAATAGATGCTAATATTATGTTCAGGGCGTGGAGGAAAACAATCTCATACGCTTTTCCGAAATCGTAAGACGTGAAGCGTGATGAAAAATGTCAGGTCAACCGTCACGACTTACGATTTACGTCTTACGTTTACGCTTGAACCATCGAATCTCTCAACTTGATTGACGAATGAAAAAGGAGACATTATGAACTTCATGGGCAAGGCAACCATCAATCCCGTTCTGTTTTATACCGGTAAAGTATCGGGCTATATTACATGGGGAATTCTTATTCTCTCGTCCCTGCATGTCGTCAATTTCCCGAATCATTCGATAATCGATCTGAAGTATATCGCTCTCATCGTATTTCTGATCGGCGCAATTATATCGACTATAAGTCTGATCGACCTCGGCAGATCGACGAGATTAGGATTGCCTTTAGAAGAAACGTCGTTCCGGAAAAACGGAATTTACCGGTTGAGCCGTAATCCGATGTATTTCGGCTTCAATTGTTTTACACTGGCCGCCATTTTGTACACATTGAATATCATGGTGATTATACCGGGTGTTTACAGTATGGTCATTTATCATTTCATTATCATCGGCGAAGAGAAGTTCTTGGAAAACAGGTTCGGAAACGAATACATTGAGTATAAGAAGAAAGTGAAAAGGTATCTGTGAAGAATCCGAGCCGGGATCGTAAGGCGCAAGTTCGGTAAAAAGCCTCGCGAGTTCACCTCCGAACCGAACCAGTTTAGTAAAAAGCCTCACAAGTTAGGCTCCGAACCAAACCAGTTCGTATAAAAGCCTCACGAGTTCACCTTTGAGCCGAATTAGTTCGGTTAAAAGCCTCAACGATGGAGTAAAAAGCCTCGCAAGTTCAACTCCGAACCGAACCAGTTCGATAAAAAGCCTCGCGAGTTCACCTCCGAACCGAATTAGTTTAGTAAAAAGCCTCAACGCCGGAGCAAAAAGACTCGCGCATGACACTAAAAGGCTCAAATGTCTATGTTTTAGATAGGCGCGCGAGTTATCAACGAAAAAACGCTTGCCTTAATCCAAAATTCTATTTACTATTCGTCTGTAGTGTAATATTTGAGGTATGTGGATCGGTAGTTTTTTAAATGAATGAACGTAAAAATATCTTTTGGATTAACTCTACTAAATGAAAAAAAATCTATTTTCATTACACAAACTTGATGCCCGAAAAATTAGCAAACTAATTAGTGAACCAATTGTTGATGTCACAATAACATCTCCTCCCTATTTTAATCTCAAGGATTATGGATTTAATAAACAAATTGGATTTGGTCAAACTTACGAAGATTATTTGGAAGATCTGAAACTTGTATTTAAAAATATTTATGAATGTACTAAAGATACTGGAACACTATGGGTAATAATTGACGCTTATAGAAAAGTTGGAGAAGTCGTACCACTTCCATTTGATTTTTCTAATAAAATAAAAGAAGTGGGGTGGAAACTTCAAGAAATCATTATTTGGGGTAAGGATAGAACTGTTCCCTGGGCACATCGAGGACAAATGAGAAATTCATTTGAATATATATTGGTCTTTTCAAAATCAACTAATTATAAATTTTATATTGATAAAATTCGAGATTTTCAAAGTCTTAAAAAATGGTGGGTAAAATATCCGGAAAGATACAATCCAAGAGGAAAAACACCTGAAGCAATCTGGAATTTTGATATCCCCACCCAAGGATCATGGGGAAATGGTTATATTAAACATTTTTGCCCACTTCCAGAGGAGATGGTTGCACAAATAATAAAATTAACGACAAAAGAAGGTGATGTTGTATTAGATCCCTTTTCAGGTTCAGGCACTGTATTATCAAAAGCTGACAACATGAAAAGAAAATATATTGGCACTGAACTAAATTCTGAATACATACAGATGTTTCAAAAATACTTAGAATGTACAGGGAAAGATAAAAGACGAGAATATGAAGCAGAAAATAAAGTGTTATTAAAGCAAAACGAATTTGAAAAATTAATCTTAGAACTTAGAGCATTAAAATATATTAAAGTGGCATTTTCGAGATTGGCTCCAAATGATAAAATATTAATAAATAAAATATTTGTTAAGATATCAGATCGTATCCCACAAAAAAGGAATTGTCTTATTACTGTTAATTATATCATTTTGATTAATGATAAGAATAACAACATTAAAAATTCTTTTGATGAACTTTGCTACAAACCACCTCTTTCAAAATTTGGCATTGAACCTATTTTTACTTTTACATCTAATCTAAGTACGTTTATTAGTTCATTAAGTAATGGTCCATTATTTCTTTATACCAACAGAATAACTCACAAATTCCGAAAGATATTTAGACTCGAAGATATTAATATATCTTCAAAATCAGATATTATTATCAGTAATATTAAAATTGAATTAAACGAAAAAGATTTTGAGTAATTATGACTAAAACTATTAAAAGCAAGAAAAAGATCATACTAACTCCTGAACAAAAGAAAACAAAAAAGGAACAAAGAAAGAAAAATCTTGATGAGAGAAAATTCAAAATAGATATCAACACAGTCTTTAAAAATGCAGGATTCAACCATATAGTAACAAGAGATGAGCATTTTACATTCAAAGAGGTTGATACGGAATTAGATAATATATTTATATACGAAAATATTGTAGTTTTTGTCGAAGACACATGTTCAACAAAATCAGGTAATATTCGAGATCATTTACTCAAGAAAGCAACTTATTATAAATATTTTATTGCAAATAAAAGTGATTTTATTGCTTTTTTGGATAATACATTTGATAAGTTCAGAGAAGTTAGAAATTCTATCTATGATCCTTCAGATATAAAGTTAGTTTTTGTTTATGCTTCAAAATATCGCTTCGATGAGCAGTATAAAAATGGATTTAGAGACATTATTGTATTCTTGGATTATTATTATCTATGTTATTTCTTAAGTATTGCTAAAAATATTCAGAAATCCTCAAGATTTGAACTATTTAAGTTCCTAGGTTTGAGCAGGCAAGATATTGGTATAAATCACGGTAAAGAATTAAAAACCATTTCGGGTTCTGTGCTTCCAGAATCACCAAGTGGCTTTCCTAAAGGATTCAAAGTAATAACATTTTATATAGATCCTGAAACTCTTATTGAGCTTTCTTATGTAATGAGGAAAGACGGTTGGCAAGATAATGATTCTCTATATCAACGCATGATAATTAAAAATAAAATCTTTAGTATGAGAGAATATTTATCTATAGAGAAGCGAGTTTTTATAAATAATATCATAGTAACTTTACCATCGTCAACAAAATTTGAACAAAATGGTAATGTTGTTTTATTATCTGATCTTACAAAAACAGAACCAATTGAATTACAAATTCCAAAAGAATTTAATTCAATTGGTATTATTGATGGTCAACATAGAGTTTTTGCATATCATGAAGGACAGGATAAGTATGAAAAAGAAATTAGTAAAAAAAGAAAAAAACAAAATTTGTTAGTTACTGGTATAATATATCCAGAAGAATTAAGCCACTTCGATCAAACAAAATTTGAAGCTAAGTTATTTCTTGAAATTAATGATAAACAGAATAAAACAAAATCCGAATTAAAACAAGCAATAGAGACGATTGTAAATCCTTTTAGTGTGATTGCTATATCAAAAAGTATAATTCTTAAACTAGGAATTTCAGGAGCTCTTACCGACTTACTTGAAGTCCATTTCTTTGATAAAGGTAAAATCAAAACAGCATCAATTGTCAGTTATGGTCTAAGGCATATTGTTAAACTTACTGAAAACGATTCCCTTTTTAGTATTTGGACCCATCCTGATAAATTGGAACTTTTAAATTATAATGATAGAATTTTATTGAATGGTTATATTGATTTTTGCACAGGCGAAATAAATAATTTTTTAAATGCATTTAAAAAGTATCAAACGAAAAATCATATGTGGATATCTGATCAAAAAAGTAGCCGCGTGTTAACAACTACCACAATTAATGGTATCATATTTTGTTTAAGAAAAATCCTGCAAGAAAAAAAGGTAACTTATACTTTTAATGATTACGAAAAGAAACTTGAAAATTTAAATATTGATTTTCATCCTGATAATTTTTTGTATAAATCTAGTCATTGGAAAGATCTAGGAGAGGATATATATAAACAATGTTTTCTCTAAAGAAATCACCGTATCTATCGTGGACAATTTAAAACTTTAATCTTTACTAAATCTTTGTTCGTCACGAAGATATTGTTGACTTAACCCTATATTTAAATCTATTTATTTGGCATTGAGACAGATACACACCCTCATTATTTTACCTAAACAATAACACAAAACTTGAAAGACACGGAAATGCAGTTAGCAGATTTAGGATACAAAGATAAACTTGAAAAGTTCAGGATCGAGCAGAATCTAACCGAATTCGAGACTGGCCGGATCATTGCCGAACACAAGGAACGATATGTTGTCAGAACAATTAATGGCGAATTC